>NZ_BAAGZI010000389.1:0-5347 GCF_054778695.1 Actinocorallia lasiicapitis | reverse complement strand
GCGCCTCGTCCTGGCGGAGCACGCGGGGCAGCGGAGAAGGACGCGGCAGAGCGGTCTGGCCTGGCGGGAACGGGCGGGAACGGCTGCCGGAAAGGGTGCGCGGGGAGGCCGTCAAACCGGAACCGCCGCAGGTGCTGCCGCAGCACAACCCGCCCGTGGAGCGGCGCGAGGAACTGCCGCCGCCCCCCCGGGAGGTGCGCAGCGGGCCCGCGTCGCCGGTGCGGGCACGGCCCGCGCCGATCGTGGTCCCCACCGCGCCCGTCGAGCGGGTGCAGGCGATCACACCGCCCGACCAGCAGATCGAGGAGCCCGGCGGGCTGCGACGGCTGCTCAGCCGCGGCAACCCCGTCGACCAGGACTATGTGGAGCGGCTGCAGCGGCCGTTCCAGGGGACCAGGCACATCGTCGTGCTCGGCTGCACCGGCGGCGCCGGACAGACGGTGACGGCGCTGATGCTCGGCCACACGTTCGCCCAGTACTGCGGCGAACCGATCGTCGCGCTCGACGTCAACCCCGGGCCCGGCGCGCTGGCCCGCAGGACCAAGACCGACAGCCCCGAGAACCTGACGTCCCTGATCGCGCACGCCGAGCAGATCGGCAGCCTCGGCGCGATCCGCCGGTACACCAGCCGCGCCAAGTCCGGGCTCGACGTCGTCGCCGCCGGCAAGAACCCGCTGCAGGCCCTCGACGACCGCGACTACGCGCAGGCGATCCGCACCCTCGACCGCTTCTACAGCGTGACGCTCCTGGACGCCGCCGCCGCCGTCGTCAGCCGGGTGCTGCCGCACGCCGACCAGCTCGTCCTGGTCGCGCCCGCCAGCGCCGACGCGCCCCGCGCCGTCGCCATGACCTACGAATGGCTGGACGGGCACGGCTACGCCGATCTCCGGCAGCGGGCCGTCACCGTGATCAACGGGGTGAGCCGCCGCAGCATGGCCGATGTCGAGCAGGCCGAACAGGTCGCCCGGGGGCAGTGCCGAGCCCTCGTCCGCATTCCGTGGGACGATCATCTCAGCATGGACCGCTCGCCCCGCAACGAACTGAAGACCCTCCGCCACCCCACCCGGCGCGCCTACCTGGCCCTCACGGCAGTCGTCGCCGGCGGATTCACCACCCTTCCCGAGCGCTACCAGGAACAGGAGCGGGCACAGTGAGCCGGACCAAGACTTCTCGGCTGGCCGTCCGGTACTTCGACGATCGCATCCTGCTGTCCGACCAGGCCGCGTGGGCCTACTTCCGGCTGCCCACCGTCAGCTACGAGTTCACGACCAACGAGGAGCGCGAGGCGCTCGCCACCAACATCACGATCGCGCTCGCCGCGATCCGGATGCAGGACGCCGAAGTCCACCTCAGGGTCGCCCACCGCACCTACCCGGCCGCCGAATGGGCGCTCAAACTCGACCGGACCAGCGACAACGGCCAAGGCTGGCGCGCCTACCTGGAAGAGATGTACGCGCATGTCTGGGCGAAGGACTTCTGGTCGAAGGAGGTCTACCTGGGGGTGCGGCTCGGCAGGCGCGGAGTCCAGCTCCAAGGGTCACTCGGCACGCTGCTGGGCTTCTACCGCAAGTCCGAGACGGCGCTCGGCCTCGAAGACGACGCCATCAACGAAGGCGAAGTGAAACGCTGGACGGAGCAGGCCGAACGGCTCGGCCGCGCCCTGTCCGGAGGCGCGCTGAGAGCACGCCACGCCACCTCCACCGAGGTCGCCTGGCTGTTCCAGCACGCCGTGACGGGTTCGCTCGCCGATCCGCCGCCCAGCGCCGTCGCGAAACGGCGGTGGGGCGCGGGCGAGATCGAAGCCCTCATCGAAGGCGCCATTCACAACGGCCGCTCCCATCTGCGCATGGAGCAGCCGGGCGGCGACTCCTACACCGCCTACCTGTCCTTCGCGCGTTTCCCCGATCTGATGCCGTTCCCGGACGGCGAGCCGTGGCTGCACTACGCCGACTCGCTGCCGTTCCCGGTCGAGATGTCGTCACGGATGCGGCTGATCCCGCCCGCGATGGCCTCCAAGGACGTCTCCCGTAAGCTCGCCCACGCCCGCGACATGGACGCCCATATCCGCGAGGCGGGGGCCGAGGCCCCGATCGCGCTCGCCGAGCAGATCGACGCGGCACGGATGCTGGAACACGGCATCACCAAGGAACGCCTCCCCTTCGTTTACGGCTGGCATCGACTCATCGTGACAGCCCACACTGACGATTTGCTGTTGCAGCGTGTGGACGCCGTCGTCGAGCACTACCGCGACATCGGCATCGACGTCGTCAACTCGACGGGCGACCAGTTCTCCCTGTTCAGTGAGTCGCTCCCCGGCGACAGGCTCCGTCTCAACGCCTACGCGCAGCGCCAGCCGCTCCGCACGATCGCCGGCGGGATGCCGGTCGCGACCGTCGATCTGGGGGACCGGGTCGACGACAACGGCGGCGGCTGGACGGGCCCCTACGTCGGCGAGACCCTGGGCCGGGCCCGCAGCATCGTCCACTTCGACCCGCTGGTGGCGGCCGCCCGCAACCGTCCGACGGCCATCGCCATCACCGGCGAGCCCGGCGGAGGGAAGACCACGCTGGCCCTGCTGCTGATCTACCAGATGGCGCTGCGCGGGGTGACGATCGCCGCGATCGACCCCAAGGGCGACGCCGAAGCCCTGGTCGAGCTGTTGAAGGCGCGCGGCCGTAAGGCCCGCACCCTGCCGCTCGGCACGGCCGCCCCTGGCCTGCTCGACCCGTTCTCCTTCGGCGATGACCTCGCCGCCAAGAAGACGATGGCGACCGAGACGCTGCGGCTGCTGCTGCCCCGGATGTCGGAGGAGCGCGAATCGGCGATGATCCAGGCCGTCGGCGCGGTCGCGAACGGCGAACGCCCGTCGCTGGGCCGGGTCGTCGACTATCTGGAGGCGGCCGACGACCCGGCCTCCAAGAACCTCGGCGCGGTACTCCGCTCCATGTCGGAGATGCGGCTGGCGTCGCTCTGCTTCGACCCGTCGGGCGGCGACCGGATCGACACCGAGGGCTGGACGACCGTCTTCACTCTCGGCGGCCTCACCCTCCCCGATGTCACCATCGGGCGAGAAGACCATTCCTATGAGCAACGACTCTCTGTCGCCCTGATGTACCTGGTCAGCCAGTTCGCGCGCCGACTGATGCACGGACTGGACCGCCGCCTCCCCAAAGCCATCTTCCTGGACGAGGCGTGGGCCATCACATCGACACCCGAAGGCGCCAAACTGGTGCCGGAAGTGTCGCGGATGGGGCGTTCTCGCAATACTGCGTTGATCTTGGTTTCGCAGAACGCGGGCGACCTGTTGAATGAGCAGGTGACGAACTGTCTTTCGTCGGTCTTCTCCTTCCGTTCCTCGGAACGGGTGGAGGTGGGCCACGTGATGGCTCTGCTGGGTGTCGAACCCTCCGAGGAGCACATGGCCGTGCTCCGCAACCTCGGCAACGGCGAGTGCATCTTCCGGGACCTGGACGGCCGCGCGGGCCGGATCGGCGTCGATTTGATCACCGACGAACTCCAGCGCTGGCTCGACACCAACCCCACCCGGCAACGGCCGGTCCTTTCCAAGACGGGGGCTGACTCAGAGGAGAACGCTGGATGAGGCCCATCTTCGGGCGGAAGCGCACGTCGGCCAAGGCGTCGCGCACTGGCCGGGTGCGTCGCCGGTCTGTTTTCCTGCTCCTGATCATGGCGGCGTTCATGCTGACGCCGCTCGGCCCCGCAGCAGCTGGACCTTTCGGCCCCGATGCCTGTGCTCCTGCCGATGCTCCGGCTCCGGAGGCCTACGGTTCCGGCAGCGACGGTCTGATCAAGCCTCCCGACTACCCGACCGAAGAGCAGAAGAAGGCACTCGGCAACCAGCTGACCCACTACGACAGGTACGGCACGGCAGGCCAGACCTGGTACGCGGTTGACATGGGTTGTGGCGACGCGATGTCTCTGATGGGCAACTCCGTCGCCAACACGGTCTTCACTCTCGTCCGAGCGATCGACCGCACCACGATCGCCGTCTACCAGGCCGCCGCCTCCGAGTCCTTGCTCGGCTGGTTGAAGGACACGGTCGACGACGTCATCAAGAACATGGGCAAGACGTTCAACGCCCGCTACTGGACCCCCGTCGTCATTCTCGGTGCGATCCACTCTCGCTTGGTGGGGTCTCGTCCGGAGGCGTACGTCCAAGGTCGCCGAGGGCACCATCTGGATGGTCGCCGCGATGGTCGGCCTCATTTGGCTGATCTCTCGCCCCGGCGACTTCACGACTCTTGGGACCACCGTCTCGAACGCCACGAGCACGGCGTTCAACGCGGCGTTGCCGCAGAGCTCCGCAGGAACGACCTGTATCCCCACGCCAGAGGGCCAGCCAGCCGTCGACATGGCCAAGCTCGATGCGACCACTCGCAACGCGAACGGCCTGTGGGTGGCGCTGGTCTGCAAGCCCTGGCTGATGGGGGAGTTCGGTACGACCGATCCCGAAGCGCAAGTCGTCAAGGACAACGCTGACAAGTTGCTGTACGCCCAGGCGATCGACCTACCTGAGACCTACGGGGCCGCGAAGATCGACCTCGGGGCCAAGGCTGATGCCTACAAGGCCGTCGCGAAGGACATCAAGGCGAACTATCCGGGTGTCTATCCGGTGTTCCAGGGCAAGCAGTGGACTTCGCGGCTCGCGGTGGCGTTCGGCGGGCTGTTCGCGGCGCTCGTCGCAGGGATGCTGATCCTGATCATCTCGGTGACGTTGATCATCGTGAAGATCTCGTTCCTGCTGCTCCTGGTGGCCGGCCCGATCTTCCTGGGGATCGGGATCCACCCGGGCATCGGACGGGTGATCGCGATCCGTTGGCTGGAGCTGCTCCTGTCGATGCTGCTGAAACAAGCCGCACTGATAGGCGTGCTCTCGATGCTGCTCTGGGCGTACGGCCTGATCCTCGGCGAGGGCCTGCCCTGGGGCCTGCAGATCATGCTGATCGCCCTGGTGACGGGTGCCGCGTTCATCTACCGCAAACCGTTCCAGCATCTGTTCGCGGCGGTCGGCTACTCGGCCGTCAACCGCGAGAAGTCATCGGCGGAGCTAGAGAAGTCGATCGCGACGGTAAGGAAGAACTCCCTGACCGTCGCGCAGACGCCCGGCACCGCACTGTCCCGGCTGGTCCGTCGTGAGGGCGCTCCCGCGCTCGGCGGGGTCGGCGAGGAGACGGGCGGATCCACCGGAGCCTCCTCCGCGCCGAAGGCGGGACGCGCAGCCGAAGCCGGTTCGGGACGCGAAGGCACCGCCCCGCCGCTCAACCTGCCGACCCGCAAGTCCGGTTCGCTCGCGGCCGGCGGCAAGCCGGCCGGCAGCGCCCCTTCG
>NZ_BAAGZI010000388.1:0-5403 GCF_054778695.1 Actinocorallia lasiicapitis | reverse complement strand
CGCGGTGGTGGCGTCGACGACGGCGCCGTCGCGCAGGAACACCACCCGGTCGGCCCAGGCGGCGTGCCGGGACTCATGGGTGACCATCAGGCAGGCCGCGCCCGCGTCGCACCGGGCGCGCAGCAGCCGCATGACGTCTTCGCCGGTCCTGCTGTCGAGCGCGCCGGTCGGCTCGTCGGCCAGTACCAGCCGGCGTTCCCCGACGAGCGCGCGGGCGATCGCGACGCGCTGCCGCTGCCCGCCCGACATCTCCTCGGGGAACCGGTGCGCCAGCTCCGCGACGTCCACTTCGGCGAGCGCCGCGCCGGCCTCGGCCCGCGCCGTCCGCGCCCGGACGCCGTCCAGTTCGCGGGGGAGCATGACGTTCTCCAGCGCCGTCAGCGACGGGATCAGGTTCAGATCCTGGAACACGTACCCGACGGACCGGCGGCGCAGCGCCGACAGCTCCCTGCGGGACAGCGCGCCGAGGTCGGTCCCCTCGACGAGCACCTGCCCGTCGGTGGGGTGGTCGAGCCCGCCCGCGAGGGTCAGCAGGGTCGACTTGCCCGACCCCGACGGGCCCATCACGGCGACGAACTCGCCGGGCAGGACGGTGAGGCTGACCGAGCGCAGCGCGTGGACGATCGTCGCCGCGCTGCTGCCGTGGTCGCGGGAGACCTGGTGGAGTTCAAGCACGCTCATGGGAGGGCTCCGGGGTGTTCTGGGGGGTGTCCGAAAGGGCGGCCGGGGCGGTGGCGGGGCGACGCAGGACGTACGCCTCGCAGTGGTCGAGCCAGCGGATCTCGGCCTCCGCCTGGAAGATCATGGATTCGAGGACGAGGGACCAGGCGGGCTCGGCGTCCCGGGTCTTGAGCCTGGTCAGCTCCTGCATGGTCCGCAGGGTCGCGGCCCGCTGCGCCTGGACGACGGCCTGGACGTCGGCCTCCGGGCTGGTCAGCGCGAGCGCCAGCTTGATGGCCAGCTCGTCGCGGGGCCGGTCGGCGCGGGCCAGCGGGGTCAGGAACCAGCGTCTGACCTCGGCGAGCCCGGTGTCGGTGATGGAGTAGGCGAACCGGCCGTCGGCGTCCTGTTCGCCGCGCAGCGCGAGGCCGTCGCGCTCCAGCCGGCCGAGGGTCGTGTAGACCTGCCCGATGTTCAGCGGCCAGGTGCTGCCCGTGGTGGCCTCGAACTCGGACCTGAGCTGGTATCCGTACCGGGGCCCCTGGGCGAGGAGCGCCAGCAGACCATGACGTATCGACATGCCTACTGAGTATGCATACCGAGTATGTGTCGCGCAATGCCGGGGACCCCGCGCCGTGTCGCTCCACCCGGCCGGGGCGTTGCGGCTCTAGCGTTCAAGGTTGTCCGCACGCCCCGGGGAGCGACTTCTTTCATGGCACCGACCACCCTCACCGGCACCACGCCCGGCCTCAGCATCACGCGCGAGATCCTGCGCGTCTACGACCAGCGGTTTCTCGAGGTCGAGCCGCCCGTCCGGCGCACGCTCGCCACCGCGACCAAGACCATCCTCGACGGGCTGCTCACCGACGACGTCCGCAAGGGACTGGCCGAAGCCCACCGGCTCCGCGCGTTCTGCATCGAGAACGAGATGTTCGAGGAGCTGGAACGGCTGATCTCCGACGAGGTCGCCGGGCGGAAGGAGGGCGCGGTCGTGGTCGGCGGCCGGGTCTACGCCGTCTACCCGTATCTGCGCGGGGTGCCCCGCCAGGACGCCGACATCACCGCCGAGGTCGGGGTGGAGCACCGGCTCGACACCCTCTCCTGGGACAAGTCCGGACGGCTGCGGGTGAAGGGCTCGGCGTCCGTCGCGCGCGTCCAGGCGCGCAATCCGGAAATCACGCTGCTTCTCTCTGATGGCGAAGTGGAATACCGTTACGCGGCCTCCGTCGCGGAGGACGGATTCGAGGCGCTGATCGACCTTCCCGAAAAGGGCGCCTGGCGGTTCCGGGTGGAGGTGAAGGTCCTGGGCCTGACCAGGGCCTCGGCGTTCGGCGCCGTCCGGGGGCCCGAGTTCAGGGAACCGAAGGCCCGCGACGGGATCGCCTTCTCCCTGACCGACGCCCTGGAGATCTCCCTCGCCCCCGCCACGACCGAAAAGAAGCGGCGCTTCTGGGAGTTCCGCCGGGCGAGTCGGGGCTGACCGCGCGCGGATATAGACTCCTATTAGGCGTGACACGAGGGCGTGGCTCGCATGCGGCGGCGACGGCTTGCCCATCGGCCCCCGCAACCACCTGCAAAGTTCTCACCTCAAGGATCTCCAAGTTGAGCAAGCCAGTCGTCCTCGTCGCCGAAGAGCTGTCCCCTGCCGGGATCGCGGTTCTCGAATCGGACTTCGAGGTCCGTTATGTGGACGGCGCCGACCGCGCCGCCCTTCTGCCCGCCGTCGCAGACGTCGACGCGCTCATCATCCGCTCCGCGACCAAGGCCAACGCCGAGGTGTTCGAGCACGCCAAGAAGCTGCGGGTCGTGGCCCGCGCCGGCGTGGGCCTCGACAACGTCGACGTCGAGGCCGCCACCAAGGCCGGCGTGATGGTCGTCAACGCGCCCACCTCCAACATCGTGACCGCCGCCGAGCACGCCATCGCGCTGCTGCTGGCGACGGCCAGGAACGTTCCGCAGGGCCACGCCGCGCTCAAGCAGGGCGAGTGGAAGCGCTCCAAGTACACCGGCGTCGAGCTCCAGGGCAAGACCGTCGGCGTCCTCGGCCTCGGCCGGATCGGTGTGCTGGTCGCCCAGCGCCTCGCCGGTTTCGACATGGAGATCGTCGCCTACGACCCCTACATCCAGGCCGCGCGCGCCGCCCAGCTCGGCGTCAAGCTGCTCCCGCTGGACGAGCTGCTCCAGGTCGCCGACTTCATCTCCGTGCACCTGCCCAAGACCAAGGAGACCCTCGGTCTCATCGGCGACCGGGAACTGCACCTGGTCAAGCCCGAAGTGCGGATCGTGAACGCGGCGCGCGGCGGCATCGTCGACGAGAACGCCCTCGACATCGCCCTCAAGGAGGGCCGGGTCGCCGGCGCCGGTCTCGACGTGTTCGTCTCCGAGCCGTGCACCGACTCGCCGCTGTTCCTGCACGACAACGTGGTGGCCACCCCCCACCTCGGCGCGTCCACCCACGAGGCGCAGGAGAAGGCCGGCACGCAGGTCGCGCAGTCGGTGAAGCTGGCCCTGTCGGGCGAGTTCGTGCCGGACGCCGTCAACGTCCAGGGCGGCGCGGTCGCCGAGGACGTCAAGCCGGGCCTGCCGCTCACCGAGAAGCTCGGCCGGATCTTCACGGCCCTCGCGGGCAGCGTCCCGGTCCGCCTCGACGTCATCGTGCGTGGCGAGATCACCGCTCACGACGTCAAGATCCTGGAGCTGGCGGCGCTGAAGGGAGTGTTCGCGGACGTCGTGGAGGAGTCCGTGACCTTCGTCAACGCCCCGCTGCTCGCGGGCGAGCGCGGTGTCGAGGTCTCGCTGACCACCAGCGAGGAGTCCCCGGCGTGGCGGAACGTCATCACCGTCAAGGGCACCATGGCCGACGGTGACGTCGTCTCGGTGTCCGGCACCCTGTCGGGCCCGCGCCACCTGGAGCGGATCGTCGAGATCAACGGGTTCGACGTGGAACTCACCCCCGCCCCGCACATGGCGGTGCTCGGGTACATCGACCGTCCGGGCGTCATCGGCGTGATCGGCAAGCAGTTCGGCGACCTCGGCATCAACATCGCGGGGATGCAGGTCGGCCGGGACGCGCAGGGCGGCAAGGCCCTGACCGTGCTGACCGTCGACTCGGCGATCGAGCAGGGCGTCCTGGAGACCATCGCCGGTGAGATCGGCGCGGGCCTCGCCCGCCGGGTCGAACTGCCGGAGTAGCGGGCCATCGTTCTCGGGCAGGGAGAAGGGGCGTCGTTGACGACCACCGCCAGCACCACCGCGCTGCTTCGCGTGATCAACGAGAAGGCCGCGCTGGAGCAGATCCGGTTGCACGGCCCCATCTCCCGGCCCGAGCTGGCCAAGAACACCGGGCTGTCCAAGCCCACCATCTCCCTCGCGCTGGCCGACCTGGAACGGGTCGGCCTGGTGCGGACGGTCGGCCAGCGCACCGGCGGCGCGGGCCGGTCGGCGATGCTGTACGAGGTCAGCCCGGAGGCGGGCTGGGTCGTCGGCGTCGACATCGGCCGGGAATGGGTGCGGGCGGCGCTCGCGAACATCGCGGGCGAGGTCGTGGTCCGCCGCGACGTCCGCTCCCAGGCCAGGAGCGCTTCGGCGCTGATGGAGCAGATCGGCGGGCTCGTCGCGGAGCTCGCGGACGGCCGCACCCTCACCCACGCGGTGCTGGCCACACCCGGGATCTACGACCGGGAGCACCGGCGGCTCCAGCTCGCCCCCAACATCCCCGGCTGGCAGCGGCCCGGCGTCATCGACCGGCTCGCCCAGCGGATGCCGTGCGAGTTCACCATCGAGAACGACATCGCCCTCGCGGCACTCGGCGAGCAGGCGTACGGGCTCGGCAAGGGGCTGCGGAACTTCGTGTTCCTGTCGATCGGGACGGGGCTCGGGATGGGCGTCGTCCTCGGCGGCAAGCTGTACCGGGGTTCACGCGGCGCGGCGGGCGAGATCGGGTTCCTGCCGCTCGGCTCGGGCGGCTCCGACACCTCGCGCGGGCAGCTCGAGAGCGTGCTGTCGGGGCCCGCGCTGGTCGCGGCCGCGCAGCGGTACGGGATGAAGGGCCGCTGGACCCCCGAGATGATCTACGACGCGGCGCGGGACGGCGACGTCAACGCCGTCGAGATCGTGGGGGAGGAGGCCGCGAACATCTCCCGGGCGATCGCCAGCGTCATCGCGGTGCTCGACCCCGAGCTGGTCGTCCTGGGCGGCGGGCTCGGCAGGACCGGCGCCGATCTGCTGCTCGAAGCGGTCCGCGACCGGCTGGAGGCGATGACCCCGCTGACCCCGCCGCCCGTCGAGATGTCGGCGCTCGAAGGCGAGGCGACCGTGCTCGGCGCCGTCGCGACCGCGCTGACCACGGCCCGCGAGATGCTGTTCTCCCGCGCCGTCGCCCGGCCCGCCGCCGCCAACTGAAGCGCCGCCAACTGAAGCGCCGCCAACTGAGCATGGAACGGGAGCTCGCCGAGGTCGCGGCGCTCGGCCCCTACTTCGCCCTGGAAGCCGGTTCCGCCGACGGCTGGACCCCGCTGACGTCCGGCCTTGACGCCCTGGTCGGGCACTATGCCGAACGGCTCGCCACCCCCGACCGCCGGGTGGCCGCGTCCATCCTGTTCCAGGGGCTCGCCTCCCGGATCTGGTCGCCGCTGATCGGCTGCGCCGCGCTGCACGGCACCGTTCCCGCGCTCGACGGCCTCCGCTGGCGGTGGGTGGCGGGCGCGCCGATCGGGCTGCGCGTCCCGGAGCTCCGCCCGTCCG
>NZ_BAAGZI010000387.1:0-5441 GCF_054778695.1 Actinocorallia lasiicapitis | reverse complement strand
GACGCGGGGTGGAGCAGCTCGGTAGCTCGCTGGGCTCATAACCCAGAGGTCGCAGGTTCAAATCCTGTCCCCGCTACTTGTGAAAGAGCCGGATCTCGGAAGAGGTCCGGCTCTTTTGTTTTTTGGCTTGCTGGTGTTGGGTGGGCGGGTACTGGTGGGGGAACGGGGTTTTTGGGTGGGGGTTGGGATGTCGGGGTTTGGGGATCGGGTGGACTTTGAGGACGCGGAGCGGGGGTTCGTCGCCGCGTTGACGCCCGGGGTGGTGCGGAACTCGGCTGGGCGGGTCGTGTGGGACAACGATCAGTATGGGTTTCTTGACGGGGTTTGTCCGGAGACTGCGAACCCCAGTCTGTGGCGGCAGTCGCAGCTCTGCGCCAAGCAAGGGCTCTACGAGGTGACCGACGGGATTTACCAGGTGCGGGGGCTGGACCTGTCGAACATCACGTTCGTTGAAGGCGAGGTCGGGGTGATCGTTATTGATCCGCTGATCTCGACCGAGACGGCGGCCGCCGCGCTGGGGCTGTACCGCGCGCACCGCGGGGACCGGGCCGTGACGGCCGTGATCTACACGCACTCGCACGTTGACCACTTCGGCGGGGTTCGGGGAGTGGTGCCCGCGGAGGGCGAGATACCGATCATCGCGCCGGCCGGGTTTCTGGCGGCCGCCGTCAGCGAGAACGTGTACGCGGGGACGGCCATGACGCGGCGGTCCGTCTACATGTACGGGTCCGAGCTGCCGAAGGGGCCCGCGGGGCAGATCGGGGCGGGGCTCGGGCAGGCCACGTCGACCGGGAGCATTTCGCTGATTCCGCCCAATGTCGAGATCAGTGCGACGGGGCAGGAGGAAGTCGTCGACGGAGTGCGGATCGTGTTCCAGATCACGCCGGGGACCGAGGCGCCGTCGGAGATGAACTTCTACTTTCCCGACAAGCGGGCGCTCTGCATGGCGGAGAACGCCTGCCACACCCTCCACAACCTGCTGACGCTGCGGGGAGCCGTGGTGCGGAACCCGCACACCTGGGCGCACTACCTGAACGAGGCGATCGAGTTGTTCGCCGATCGGGCCGACGTGCAGTTCGCGTCCCACCACTGGCCCACCTGGGGGACCGAGCGGCTCACGACCTTCCTCACCCAGCAGCGCGATCTGTACGCCTACCTGCACGACCAGACACTGCGGCGGCTCAACCAGGGGTACACCGGGATCGAGATCGCCGAGACGATGGTGCTGCCGCCCGTCCTGCAGGAAGCCTGGAACTGCCGCGGCTACTACGGCTCCGTCTCCCACAACGTGAAAGCGATCTACCAGCACTACATGGGGTGGTTCGACGGTAACCCCGCCCACCTGTGGGAGCTGCCACCGGAGGAGTCGGCGGGACGGCACGTCGAACTGATGGGCGGCGCTGCCAAGGTCATCGAGGCTGCCCGGCAGTCCTACGACGCCGGTGAGCTGCGGTGGGCCGCGCAGATCCTCAACTACGTGGTCTTCGCCGACGAGCGGAACACCGCCGCCCGCGAACTGCTCGCCGACGTGTACGACCGGCTCGGCTACGGGGCCGAGAGCGGGCCGTGGCGCAACTTCTACCTCCAGGGCGCCGCCGAACTCCGCGGCGGCAAGGCCAAAACCAAACGCGACACCAGAAACGTCGACCTGGCCATGGCGCTCACCGTCGAGCAGGTCTTCGACGCGATGGCCGTCCGCGTCAACGGGCCCCAAGCCTGGGATTTGAACCTCGCGATCGACTGGAACTTCACCGACCTGAACGAGCAGGTCAGGACCACGCTCTCCAACGGCGTGCTCATCCAGTCGCGCAAGGAGCCGGCGACCACCGCCGACCTCCGGCTCACCCTGACCAAGCCGCAGCTCCTCCTCCTGCTCGCCACCAAGAGCCTCGACGGGATCGCCGTCGACGGTGACGTGCGGGCGCTGGCTGGCCTGACAGGGGTCCTGGACAGGCCGGATCCCGAGTTCGCGATCGTCACGCCCTGACATTTGCCGTTCCCGGGTGGGTCGATCTTGGTTGTGGTAGTTTTCGCTTTTGTGCTGAATTCTCGCCAGCGGAAGATCTCTGCCGTGCTGACCGGGACGATGGTCGCCAGCGTTGCGTCAGCGGTTGTGGCCACGGGCGCCCAGGCCGCGCCGAACCTGGTGCCCAATCCCCGGCTCGAAGTGATGGACGGTAAGTTCCCCCAATGCTGGACGCCGTGGGGGTACGGGGTCAGCAAGGGCAGCGCCAAAGTGGTCAAGGGGCGTAGTGGGAAGCGCGCCGTCCGGATCGACGTGACCACCCGGGTGTCCGGGGCGCGCGCCGTCATCCAGCGGCCCGGCTGCGCGATCAAGGTGAAGGCCGGGAAGCGGTTCGACCTGTCGTTCTACCTGAAGAGCACATCGGCGAAGACCGCCGTGATGTTCTTCCGGCAGACCGCGGCCGGCAAGTGGGTGCACTGGGGCGACCTGGGCGTCGGCAAAGTCACCAAGAACTGGCAGAAGATCGCGGTGCGGACGTCGTTCGTGCCCGCGGGCACCAAGGCCATCCGGTTCGGGCTCGGGCTCGCCGGCAAGGGCACCGTCATCACCGACGACTACATCATGAAGGTCGCGCCCGGCGTCGGGAACACCGGCTGCACCGACCCCGAAGGCTGCACTCGCGGCAAGTGGAAGGTGCGGAGCTTCGGCGACCCCGTCCCCAACGGCGAAGGCGACCCCGGCGACGGCGGCAACGGGATCAAGAAGGGCGTCCGGGCGATCCACGCCGTGCTGCTGCACAACGGCAAGGTGCTGCTGATCGCCGGTTCCGGCAACAACCTGCAGAACTTCAACGCCGGACGGTTCGTGAGCTGGCTGTACGACCCGGTCACCGGCAAGCGCAAGGTCATCAGGACCCCGGACGACATGTTCTGCGCCGGCCACGTCCAGCTCGCCGACGGCCGGGTGCTGGTCATGGGCGGCACCAAGCAGTACCTGCAGCCGGGCACCGACAACACGTGGATCGGCGAGGACCGCGCCTACGTGTTCGACCCGGCCGACGAGAAGTACCACCAGACCAACAACATGAACGACGGCCACTGGTACCCGTCCGCGACGATCCTCGGCAACGGCGACGTGTACTCGGTCGGCGGCTACGGCAAGGAACTGCGCAACGGCGTCCAGTACAACTCGCGGGTCGCCGAGCGGTTCAAGTACAACAAGAAGTCGAAGACGGGCGGTGCGTGGCTGCCCGAGAACCAGGTCGCACAGACCGGGATGAACTGGGCGACCTACCCGTCGCTGGTCCTCATGCAGGACGGCCGCCTGTTCTACAGCGGCTCCAGCGTCTTCGGCCACGCCACCGGCAAGAACGACGTCAACAACTTCGACAACGGCACCTACATGGGGCCCGGCATCATCGACATCACCAAGGCCAACGCCTGGTGGCCGGTCGGCGGGCTCCGCGACGGCCTCGCCCGCGACCAGTCCGCGAGCGTCCTGCTGCCGCCCGCGCAGCGCCAGCGAGTGATGATCATGGGCGGGATGGACTTCTCGGCCAACGCGTCCACCGCGCACACCGACATCGTCGACCTCAACGCGGGCGCACCCCAGTACCGTCCGGGACCTGACCTCGCCCAGCCGAAGGTGTACGTGTCGGCCGTCCTGCTGCCCGACGGCACCGTCTTCGAGACCGGCGGCACCACCGGCAACCGGGCCGGCTACACCCACGAGGCCGCCGTCTTCGACCCGAAGAAGCCCGGCCAGTGGACGGCCATGAACGGCGACCCCGTCGGCCGCACCTACCACGCGTCGGCGATCCTGCTCCCGGACGGCCGGGTCATGGCGCAGGGCTCCAACCCGGTCAGCAACTTCTTCGAGACCAGGATCTCGCTGTACTCGCCCCCCTACCTTTTCAAGGGTCCCCGGCCTAGGATCACCGGAGTGGACTCCAAGCTCTGGGCCTACGGCTCGGTGCACACCTTCAAGACCGACCGGAAGATCAAGACGGCGTGGCTGATCAGGCCCGCGGCCGTCACGCACTCTTCGGACCCCAACCAGCGGGCGGTCGCGCCGGAGAAACTGAAGATCTCGGGAGGCACCGTGAAGTTCAAGGTCACCAACAACCCGAACGTCGCGCCACCCGGCTGGTACATGCTGTTCGCCACGGACGCCAGAGGCGTCCCCTCGGTCGCCAAGTGGATCCACGTGGGCTGATCGGGTGCCCCGGCTGCGCAGGAACCTTCTCTGTCTGGCGCCGCTCGCCGCCGGGCTCGTGATCTACAGACTCCTCGCGGACACCGGGCTGCCGATCCTGCGGTTCG
Organism: Actinocorallia lasiicapitis; assembly: GCF_054778695.1. Lineage (NCBI taxonomy): Bacteria > Bacillati > Actinomycetota > Actinomycetes > Streptosporangiales > Thermomonosporaceae > Actinocorallia > Actinocorallia lasiicapitis. The sequence continues at coordinate 1,154 of NZ_BAAGZI010000387.1, read as the reverse complement.
AACTGGCCGGGAGCGCCGCGAAGGCAGCCGAACTGGCGGACGGCCGGGTGGAGGCGTTCCGCGACGCGCTCCTGGCCGACTACCCGTTCATCCTCGCCTACACCACGACCCTCGTCCTGAGCTGCCTGTACGGCTGGGGGCGCGGCCGCACCGGGATCACCGGCGCGGCACTGGCCGTCGCCGCCGCGGTCTGCGACGCGGTGGAGAACCTTCTGCTGTGGCAGGGGCTGGACGAGCGGACCGACACCCTGTTCGCCCGTGCGGCCCTCGCCGCGAGCGTCAAGTTCGCCCTGCTCGTCCCGGCGGTCGTGCTCGCGGTCTGGGGCCTGTGCCGGAGACCCGCGCCGGACGGAGGCTAGTTCGCGAGGTTGTTGACGACCTCGACGGCCGACAGCAGCGGGGTCACCGTCGCCACCCGGTGGGTGAGGCGGGACAGAGCCGAGTTGCGGCGGGGGACGTCCGGGTCGTCCGACTCGACCTCCTCCCGGAACTCACGGAAGTCGCGTGCGGCGCGATCGGCCTCGGGCAGGGCGAGCCGGTGCGTCTCCAGCAGCTCCTCGACACGGTTCAGCGCCTGGGTGAGCGGGGTGGCGGGCATGTTCACGGATGTCAAGATAGTCCAGGACCGCCCGACGGATACGGCGTTCGCCGAGCCGGATGTGCATACCGTGACCGTGCCTTCAGCGTCCGCCGTCACAGGTCGGCGGCACGGGACAGCAGCAGCGCCCGTTCCCGCTCGTTGCGGGTCAGCGACGCGGCGCGCTGCAGCTCGCGGCGGGCCTCGTCGCGGCGGTCGAGCCTGGCCAGCAGATCGCCCCGGACGGCCGGAAGCAGGTGGTAGCCGGCCAGCGCCGGCTCGTCGGCGAGCTGGTCGAGCAGGGTCAGCCCGAGCCGCGGCCCGTACGCCATGGACAGCGCGACGGCCCGGTTGAGCTCGACGACCGGCGAACCCGTCAGCCTGGCCCGCGCCTCGTAGTGGTCGGCGATCGCCGCCCAGGCGGTGGCCTCGACGGTGCGGGCGCGGGCGTGGCACGCCGCGATCGCCGCCTGCAGGTGGTACTCGCCGGGCTCGGCGGTCAGGGAGTCGCCGCGGGCCAGGGCGTCGAGACCGCCGGCGATCAGCTCCGGGCGCCAGCGGGTGCGGTCCTGGTCCT
>NZ_BAAGZI010000386.1:0-5449 GCF_054778695.1 Actinocorallia lasiicapitis | reverse complement strand
CCGCCGAGCCCGCACCGCCTCCGCGGCCCGAGCCGCCGCCCGCTCCGAACTCCCCGCCCTCCAAACCCTCGGCCTCTGACGGGCCGAGGGCGCCGGTCAGGTCAGGTCGGCGAGTTCCTGGGTGGCGTACCACATGAGTTCGTGGCCTTCGGCGCCGTCGACGGTGAACTGGGCGTCGAGGTCGCCCTGGTCGGCGGCGCCGAGGGCGGCCGCCGCGGCGGCGATGTCGGGGGTGGCGGCGGGGTCGTCGACATGGCCGGAAGCGATCTTCCGGACCGGGATGACGTCGCGGAGACGGACCTCGGCGCGGTCGGAGTCGCCGAGGTTCTCATAGCCGCCCTCGTAGGCGACGGCCCCGTCCGGGACCTCGGCGGACAGGACGACACGGCGCGCCGGGGCGTCCGGGTCGCCCGCCAGGAGGCGGAGCGAGGCACGGGCCGCCGACAGCATGGCCGAGTACTCCAGCTCCTCCTGGTCGCCGTCGGCGTACCACTCGCGGAGGGCCGGGGTGACGGCGTAGGCGTGGTGGACGGCCAGTTCGCCCTCGGCGAGCGCCTTCGCGAGCAGCGGGAGCGTGACGGGCAGGTAGACGCGCATCTCCCCAGTCTGCCAGGTCGGTGCGGCGCCCCCGTCAACCCGGCAGGGTGAACAGCTCCGCCAGCCGCGCCCGGGTCAGCGCCGGGTCGGTGTGCAGCACTCCCGTCATCCCGAGGGCCTCGGCGGCCTCGACGTTGTGCACGATGTCGTCGATAAACACGCACTCGGCGGGCGTCAGGCCCAGCAGATCGACGGTGTGGTGGAAGATCTCCGCGCCGGGCTTGCGCATCCGGACCTCACCGGAGATCACGACGGCGTCGAACAGGTCGGCCCACCGGTCGCGCGGGTAGGTGTTGCCCCACGAGTTCGACAGCAGCGCGGTCGCCAGCCCGGCCCGCCGGCACTCCTGGATCGTCGCGTACATGGGTTCGACGGGCGCGAACTCGGCGAACATCCGGTCGAGCAGCCCGTCGGCGGGCACCTCGAGGCCGTCCACGGTGCGCAGTTCGAACGCGAGCAGCCGCTCGAACTCGGCGGGCGACAGCGACCCGTCCTCCAGCCCGTGGATCAGGCTGGGCGCGCCGGTCCCGGCGTACGCGCCGTCCAGCCAGGTCCGCATGACGCCCTTGTAGTGCTCGGCGTCGATCCGGTCGGCGGCCAGCCAGGCGTTGACGGCGTGGTTGATCGGGGAGGTGAGGACGCCGCCCCAGTCGGTGATCACAGCGCGGAGGGTCATGGCCGTAGCGTACGGCCCGCCCGTGTAAGTGCCGACTGACCGGGGTCTGGTTGACTTGCCCGTATGGACTTCGAGCTGAGCCCCAGGGCGCGCGACTACTCGGCCAGACTGCACGAGTTCATGGACGCGCACGTCTATCCCGCCGAGCCCGTCTACAAGGCGTGGCGCGCCGCCAACGACGAGCACGCGCTGCCCCCGATCGTCGAGGAGCTGAAGGCCGAGGCGCGCTCCCGCGGCCTGTGGAACCTGTTCCTCCCGGACGTCGGCGGCCTCACCAACCTCGAGTACGCGACGCTCGCCGAGATCACCGGCCGCAGCCCGGATCTGGCCCCCGAGGCCCTGAACTGCGCCGCTCCCGACACGGGCAACATGGAAGTCCTGCACATGTTCGGCACGGACGAGCAGCGCGAGCGGTGGCTCGAACCGCTACTCAACGGCGAGATCCGCAGCGCGTTCGCCATGACGGAGCCCGACGTCGCCAGCTCCGACGCCACCAACATCGGCACCTCGATCCGCCGCGAAGGCGACGAATACGTGATCAACGGCCGTAAATGGTGGATCACCGGTTCCGCCGACGAACGCTGCAAGATCTTCATCGTGATGGGCAAGACCGACCCCGACGCGCCCGCCCACCGGCAGCAGTCCCAGATCCTGGTCCCGCGCGACACCCCCGGCCTGACCATCGTCCGCCATCTGCCGGTCTTCGGCTACCAGGACCAGCACGGCCACTCCGAGCTGCTGTTCGAGGACGTCCGGGTGCCCGCCGCCCATCTGATCGGCGCCGAGGGCGACGGGTTCGCGATCTCCCAGGCCCGGCTCGGCCCCGGCCGGATCCACCACTGCATGAGGGCGCTGGGCATGGCCGAACGCGCGCTGGAACTGATGTGCCGGCGGGCCGCCGGACGGGTGGCGTTCGGCGGCCCGCTGGCCTCGCAGGGAGTCGTGCAGCAGCAGATCGCCGAAAGCCGGATGGCCATCGAGCAGGCTCGGCTGCTGACGTTGAAGACGGCGTGGCTGATCGACCGGCACGGCGCCAAGGGCGCGCGCACCGAGATCGCCGCCATCAAGGTGGTGGTTCCGCGGACCGCGTTCGAGGTCGTCGACCGGGCGATCCAGATCCATGGGGGAGCGGGGGTCTCCGACGACTTCCCCCTGGCGCAGATGTACACCTGGATCAGAGCGATGCGGATCTTCGACGGTCCGGACGAGGTGCACGTCCGTACCGTCGCCCGTCAGGAGCTGAGGCCGTATCTCTCCTGATCGCGGTCGAGCTCCAGCAGTGCCAGGGCCTCTTTCACGGCGCCGCCCGCTTCGCCCAGCGCGTGCGCGGCGCTCTGCGGGGTGACATCGGCGAGCAGGGTGATCAGTGCCACCCGGGTGTCGCCGCCGGCTTCGGCGAGGGCGTGTTCGCAGGTCCGCGCGTCGAGTCCGGTGGCTTCGACGAGGATGCGGATGAGCCGGCGGCGGAGTTTGGAGTTGAGCGCGTTCACGCTCACCATCAGATTGGAGTAGGTGCGGCCCAGTCTGATCATGACGGCCGTGGAGAAGGAGTTCAGCACCATCTTGGTGGCTGTGCCCGCCTTCATCCGGGTCGAGCCGCTGATCACTTCCGGTCCGGTGTCGAGCCCGATATGGACGTCCACCTCGCCGCCGAACCAGCTCGCGGGATTGGCGGAGATCAGTCCGGTGGACGCCCCGGCCAGCGCCGCCTGGCGGAGCGCGCCGACGACGTACGGGGTGGTGCCGCTGGCGGCGATCCCGATGGCGACGTCGCCGTCCCGGACCGTCGCCGCGTCGTGCGCGCCCAGCTCGACGTCGTCTTCGACGCCCTCCACCGCGGACGACAGCGCCCCGGCCCCGCCGGCGTGGTGGGCGACGACCCACTCGGGCGGCGTGCCGAAGGTCGGCGGCAGCTCGGCGGCGTCGATGAAGCCGAGCCGCCCCGACGTTCCGGCGCCGAAGTAGTGCACCCGCCTTCCGTTCCGCAGCGCCGCGACGGCGAGATCGGCCAGCTCGGCGATCTGGGGAAGCACCTGCGCGACGGCCAGGGGGACGCGCTCGTCCTCCTCGTTGATCCGCTGGAGCACTTCGAGTGTGGGGAGTTCGTCGATGTCGAGCGTGCGCGGGTTGCGGCGCTCGGTGGGCAGATCGATGGGAAGGTCGCTCAACGGCGTTTCCTCTCCGGACGGACGCTGCGGCCGTGGACCGCGTTGAAGGTGGCCTCCAGGGCGTCCCTGGTCGGCTCATAGGTCTGGCGCGCCACCCCCACGAAGACGCAGTCGATGACGGTGAGCTGGGCCAGACGGCTCGCGGTGGCGCCGGACCGGAAGGTGGTCTCCCGTGCGGCGGTGGTGAGGACCAGGTCCGCGGACTCGGCGATGGGCGATTTCGGGTAGTTGGTCAGGGCTATGGTCGTGGCTCCCCTTCCTGCGGCTACAGCCAGCGCGTCAAGCGTTTCGACGGTGGTTCCGCTGTGTGAGATACCCACTGCTACGTCACCCGGCTGGAGAACTGCCGCACTCGTCAGCATGATGTGTGCATCGGACCATGCGTAGGAGGTGTGCCCGATGCGGTGCAGTTTCTGCTGAAAGTCGAGCGCGACGAAGGCGCTGGCGCCCACTCCGTACACATCGACGCGTCGCGCGCCCACGACGACGTCGATTACTCGTGCCAGGGTCTTCAGGTCGAGCTGTGCCGCGGTCTCCTCCACCGCCCGCGCGTCGGCGAAGGTGACCTTCTCCACAACATCCTCAAGAGTGTCATCGGGCCCGATGTCACTGCCGACCACCCGGCCGCCCTGAGCCGACTGAGCGCGACCGGCTTCGGTCGCGAGCGTCAATCGCAACTCCGGATATCCGGTGAAGCCGATAGCACGGCAGAACCGGATGACGGTCGTCTCCGAGGTCCCGCACGCCTGGGCCAGCTCCGTGATCGTGGAGTTGGCGACCCCCTCCGGGTCTTCCACGACCCGCTGGGCCACGCGGCGCTCGGCGGGCGGGAGGGAGGGGAGCAGTGACCGGACCCGAACCACCGTGCTGAGTGGAGGTGCAGCGTGTCCCGTCTCTTGACCTTCGGGTTTCCTCATGGAAGAAAGTTTCTAACAAGGGGTTTGTCGCGTCAACGCCGGAAGGTCTACGGACGTGATGTGATGATGGATTTGGTCAGTCCCAACGCCATGTACGTGATCGGAATCGACGCCGGGGGAACTCATACCCGCTGCGCGCTGGCCACACTCGACGGCACCGTCGTCGGGGCCGGGCAGGGGCCGGGGGCCAACCCGAACTCCGGCGGCGATCCGGAGACCGCCCTGTTCACCGCGCTCCGCGAGGCCACAGACGGCATCGACCCGTCGGCCGTCATCGGCGGGGTCTTCGGGATCGCGGGCGCCGGCGCGGCCGGACGTCCCGTGCTGGTGTCGGCCTCGCAGAAGGCGTGGTCGTCGCTCGGAATGCAGGGCGAGCCGGAGGTTTTCACCGACATCGCCATCAACTTCGCGTCCGGCACCCCGGCGACCACGGGGATCGTCGTGTTCGCCGGGACGGGGGCTGGCGCGGCCGTGATCCGCGACGGCGAGATCGTCCGCCGGGCCGACGGCTACGGCTACCTGCTCGGCGACGAGGGCTCCGCCGTGTGGATCGGCCGGCAGGGCGTCAAGGCGGCGCGGTCCGAGATGGACGGCCGCGGCGCCCCCACGATCCTGTCCGATCTGGTGCCGCGCGCCCTGCTCGGCCAGGCGGCGATGGCGGAGCTGTCGCCGCGTCCGCGTCTCCAGCTCGTCTCGGCGGGCCCGGCCCGTCACTTTCCGCCGTCGTCGCCGAGCCTCCTCCCGCAGGCCATCCTGAAGGAGGTCTACGGCAAACCCCCCGCGGCTCTCGGCCGGATCGGCCCCGTCGTCTCCGCGGCGGCCGAGACGGGCGACCCGGTCGCCTGCCGCATCGTCCAGGAGGCCGCCGACTGGCTCCTCATGGACGTCGACGCCGTCCGCCCCGCCCTGGACGACCCCCACGCCCCCGTAGTCCTAGCCGGCTCAGTCCTCTCCAACGGCCCCGTAGCCGACCTAGTCCGCTCCGGCCTGCAATCCCGCTTCTCCACCCCCCCCACCCCCGCAGGCGACGGCGCCGCCGGCGCCGCCCGAATGGCCATCCGCCGCCTAGCCCCCGCCGCCTAACCCCCACC
>NZ_BAAGZI010000385.1:0-5469 GCF_054778695.1 Actinocorallia lasiicapitis | reverse complement strand
CGCCGAGCACGACCCGCGGCAGCCGCGCGCGCGCCGTCGCGATCCGCGCCCCCAGCTCGGCCTCGGCCCCGGCGAACGCGAGCGCGAACCCCGCCGGATCCTCCTCGTACCGCAGCCGCCGCCGGACGACCTCGGCCCGCTCCGCCGGATTCCGGGTCGCCGCGACCTCGACGGTCAGCCCGAACCGGTCCAGCAACTGCGGCCGCAGCTCCCCTTCCTCGGGGTTCATCGTGCCGACGAGCAGGAACCGCGCCGCGTGCCGCACCGACACGCCTTCCCGTTCGACGAACGACCGCCCCATGGCCGCCGCGTCGAGCAGCAGGTCCACCAGATGGTCGTGGAGCAGGTTCACCTCGTCGACGTAAAGGACGCCGCGGTGCGCCGCCGCCAGCAGTCCCGGCTCGTAGGCGCTGACGCCCTCGGTCAGCGCGCGCTCCAGATCGAGCGCCCCGGTCAGCCTGTCCTCCGCGGCCCCCACCGGCAGCTCCACCAGCCGGGCCGCCCGCCACTGCGGCCCCTCGCCCACGGGCCAGACCACCACATCCCGCGACACGGCCTCCCGCGCGACGACCCCGTTGCCCCGCACGGACGTCATCCCCGCGAACGATCCGCCCGGGACCACCGCGGAGTCGGGCCCGGCGTGCGGCCCGTCGGGGCACTCCGGATCGGGCGCGCCCGGCGCGCAGGCGAACCGGCAGCCGGGCACCACGTCGATCGGCGGCAGCAGTGAAGCGAGCGCCCGGACGATCGTCGATTTCGCGGTGCCCTTCTCGCCCCGTACGAGCACACCTCCGACCGACGGCGAGACCGCGTTGACGAGCAGGGCGAGCTTGAGATCGGCCATGCCGACGACGGCGGAGAACGGGTACGGCGTCACGGTGTCCTTTCCTGACCGGGTTTCCTCGCCCGATCGGGGGGTTGATTCCTGCGGCGCGTCAGAGTTCCTGGCTCCCAGGATCACACCTGGTCACAGTTGCGGGACAGCCCCGGATTCGCACCGGGTTCCTCCATGACGAAACCACAACAGAGCATCCCACAATCGGCATCCCCCCACCGCTCACCGGGATGCCGCGCTCTAACGAGGACACAGGAACCAGACGGCCTTGCCGCGAACCCGCGGGTCGATCCGGGCGCGCGCCGTGGAAGTCCCCCACCGTCCCTTGGACAGCTCCGCGACGATCGACAGACCCCGCCCGAAGTCGCCCCGGTCGACGTCGAGCTCTTCCTCGCGCGCCGGTTTCCCGTCGAAGACGGCGCAGCACAGGTCGAACTCGTCGACGCGGTACAACCACAGCTCGTGCGGTCTGGCCTCGGAGGCGTGCTGGTGGGCGTTGGTCGCCAGCTCGCTCGCCATCAGCGCGGCGTCCGCGACGGCCTCGTCGGGCACGCCGAGCTCGGTCAGCGCCCCGCGCAGGAGCTGACGGGCCGCTCTCGCGGACGTCGCGTCGGCGGGCAGCACCCACGTCCACGAACGTCCCAGGTCCTCTGCAAGCTCCATGAACAGGCCTTTCGCCAGGGCTCAAGCAAAGGCCGAAATTGCCGCCGCTTGCAAGCCAGAACTACAGCCGGTCCCCGAGCCGTCACGAAAGACAATCTTTCGTGGGATTCCCACGGCCGCAACCGACTTGCCGAAGATTCTTTGTTTCTCACCCTTGAACGCGATTTCGGCACCACACTCGTCACATGACCTACCGTCCGACCGTCCGAGGCCGCAGGCTCGCACGGGAATTGCGACGCCTGCGGGAGCTGCAGGGACTCACACTGCAGGACGTAGCCGACCGGCTCGGCTGGTCGCGCGCCACCGTCTCCCGTCTCGAAACGGGCCAGACCCGTCCGAGAGACGTCGCCGAACTGCTCGATCTCTACGGGGTCACCAGCCCCGACCGGGACGCCTTGCTGACGCTTTCCCGCGAGGCCCGCCAGATGGGTTGGTGGACCGCTTATGTGGACGTCTTCAACGGCACCTATGTCGGCCTGGAGGACGAGTCCTCCGAGATCCGCACCTGGGACGCCCAGCTGATCCACGGTCTGTTGCAGACCGAGGCTTATATGCGGGCCGTCATCGAGGCGGGCCGGATGCTCCCCAGCCCGGCCGAGGTCGAGCGGCGCATTCATGCGCGCAAGCAGCGTCAGGCGCTGCTGGACAGGTCGGACGCCCCGCATCTGCACGTGATCCTCGACGAGGCCGCACTCCGGCGGCCCATCGGCGGGGCGGACACGATGCGGGACCAGCTCACCTCGCTGGTGACGGCGGCAGACCGGCCGAACGTCACCGTGCAGGTCCTGCCGTACTCCCGGGGTGCGCACGCCGGGCTCGACGGCCGGTTCACGATCCTGTCGTTCGCGGATCCCGCAGACCCTGACATCGCCTATGTCGAAGGCACGATGGGTGACGTGTACGTGGAGAGCGCAGAGGCAATCAATCAACATAGGAACCGGTTCGAGCGCATCGAATCCGAGGCGCTGGACCCCGCACAATCCGTCCGGCTCATCACCGAGGCGGCAAAGGAGTAGTTCCGTGATCGAACTCAGCTGGCGCAAGTCTTCCCACAGCGGCTCCGGTGACCAGTGCGTCGAAGTCGCCGCACTGCCGGAGGGCGGGCGCGCGATCCGTGACTCCAAGAACCCCGAACTGCCGGTGATCCGGATCGACGGCAGGGGATTCACGAAGTTCGTCGCAGGTCTTCACGGCTAACTAGAACGTGTTCTAGTCTCCATGTGCACCCGTACTGAGGAGATGGAACCGTGAAGCTCGGGATCAACGTCGGCTACTGGCAGCGCAACCCGGAGGACGCCACCGAGACCGTCCTGGCCGCGGAGCGGCAGGGCTACGACTCGGTGTTCACGGCCGAGGCCTACGGATCGGACGCCTTCACCACCCTCGCCTGGTACGGGGCTCGCACGTCCCGGATCAAACTGGGCACGGCCGTGGTGCAGATGTCGGCCCGTACTCCGGCAGCGACCGCGATGCACGCGCTCACCCTGGACGCGCTGTCCGGTGGCCGGTTGATCCTGGGCCTCGGCGCCTCGGGGCCCCAGGTGGTCGAGGGCTGGTACGGGCAGCCCTTCCCCAAGCCCCTCGCCCGCACCCGCGAGTACCTCGACATCCTGCGCAAGATCTGGGCACGTGCGGAACCCGTCACCAACGCGGGCGAGCACTACCCGCTGCCGTTCCCCGGCGGCACCGGTCTCGGCAAGCCGCTCAGGTCGATCGCGCATCCGCTGCGCGCCGACATCCCCGTCTATCTCGGTGCGGAAGGCCCCAAGAACATCGCGCTGGCCGCCGAGATCGCCGACGGCTGGCTGCCGCTGTTCGTCGACCCGCAGCAGATCGACTCCCTGTTCGGCGGCTCACTCGCCCACCGCAGGCCAGGATTCGAGATCACCGCGACCGTCACGACCGTCGTCGCACCGCTGGAGCAGGCGCTCGGCTGGGCGAAGATCCCGATGGCGTTCTACATCGGCGGCATGGGCGCCAAGGACAAGAACTTCCACCTCGACCTGATCGGACGGCTCGGGTACGCCGAGGAGGCCGCGCGGGTGCAGGAACTGTTCCTCGACGGACGCCGCGACGAGGCGATCAAGGCCGTCCCCGACGAGCTCGTCGACTCGATCTCCCTGCTCGGGCCCATCGGCCGGATCGCCGAACGGCTCGAACTGTGGAAGAACAGCCCCGTCGGCACCCTGCTGCTCGCCGGAGTCAAGGACGAACCGACGCTCAAGGCCGTTCGTGAACTGGTCGACGCATGATGAAATGACCTCATGGAAGACGTCCTGGGTCCTGAGTACGAGGCCATCGACATCCCCCTCGGCGCCGACGACGAAGGCGAGCTGCTCGCGACGCTCGTCAAACGGACCGGCCCGACGCCCACCGGCAAGGCCGTCCTGTACATCCACGGCTTCGTCGACTACTTCTTCCAGACCCACCTCGCCGACTTCTACGTCGAGCGCGGCTTCGACTTCTACGCCCTCGACCTGCGCAAGTACGGCCGGTCGCTGCGCGAGCACCACACGCCCAACATGGTCCTCAGCCTCACCGACTACTACACCGAGATCGACGAGGCCGTCCGGATCATCCGCGAGGACCACGACGTCCTGCTGGTCAACGGCCACTCCACGGGCGGGCTGATCGCGGCGCTGTGGGCCGACAAGATGCGCGGCCAAGGGAAAGTCCAGGGCCTGTTCCTGAACAGCCCGTTCTTCGACGTCAACGAGGCCGCCTGGCTGCGTTCGATCGGCAGCGGCCTCGCCCACGCGCTGCGCCGCCCCGCCCCCAAGGCCGCGCTGCCCGCCGCGCTCGCCTCGGTCTATGTGACGACCATCCACCGCGACTTCGACGGCGAATGGGACTTCGACCTCAGCCTCAAACCGCTCACCGGCTTCCCCGTCCGGGCCGGCTGGCTCGCGGCGATCCGGCGCGGCCAGCGGCGGGTGCACGCCGGGCTCGCCATCGACGTGCCGATCCTCGTCATGTGCTCCACCAGGACGGTGAAGGCGAAGAAGGGCGGCGACGGCATCGACTCCAGCGACATCGTCCTAGACGTCGAGCACATCGCGAAATGGTCGGTCGGGCTCGGGCGCAGGCTGACGCTCGTCCGGATCGAGGGCGGGCTGCACGACCTCGTCCTGTCGGCGAAGCCCGCCCGCGACGAGGTCTTCGCCGAACTCGACCACTGGCTGAACGCCTACCTCTGAGCGGGTCGGTGAGCGGGTCGGCTCAGGTGAGTTCGCGGATCTCGAAATCGTCGAACTCGGCGCGCGTCGTGCCGCCGTTGAGGTTGCGGGCCTCGATGCCCGATTCGCCCGGCGGCACCAGCGGCGCCTCCGCGTCGGTGACGTCCAGGGCGAGCCGGCCGTTCACCCACGCCTTGAGCACGATCTTGCCTTCGAGCCGTTGGCAGAGGACGGTCAGCTTGTTGTCCTTGCCCTTCTTGAAGCCCGGTGTCGAGTTCTTCTCCGCCAGGTTCTTCTTGACGGCGTCGCCGACGCTCTTGCGGACGAGGATGCCTTCGCCGTCGGCCCGCAGGTAGAAGGTGTAGGAACCGCCCGCGGTGCCCGCGGTGTAGGCGCAGAACAGCCCGGCCTCGCCGTATCCGGGACCGCTGATCGGGCGGATGGTGGCGTTGATGAGCTGGGCGTCCGGCGGGGTTTTCGGGCCGATCTCCTCGTAGGAGAGGCCGTCGTGCGCCCAGGTCTCCAGCCGGAACGCGCCGCCGAGGGTCGCCTCGTGGCTGCTGCCCTCCGTCCAGGTGTCGTTCTTGCCTTCGAAGTCGGCGAAGTAGACCTGGCGGCTCTTGGGCGGGCCGTCCTCACCGAACAGCAGCACCGCGGCCGAGGCGCCGACCAGGGCGACCGCGGCGAGGGCCGCGCCGATCAGCAGGTAGCGGCGGCCGCCCTTGCGCGCGGAGCCACCGTTCCGCACGGCCTCGGTCGGCGCGGCCTGGCCCGGCCAGGCGGGCGGCGCGAACG
>NZ_BAAGZI010000384.1:0-5496 GCF_054778695.1 Actinocorallia lasiicapitis | reverse complement strand
CGACCAGGCCGGCCGCGCCGCGCGCGCCCAGCTCCGCCAGCAGGCCCGCGATCCGGTCCTCGCCCTCGACCCCGATGCCGAGCAGCAGCCCGCCGGGGGCGGCGGGCAGCTCGTCGAGCGGGTCGTAGATGTGCACGCCGGTGACCTCGGCGTTCGGCTCGCCTGGCAGGGCCACGACACCGACGACCGTCGAGCCCAGATCTTCTAGGACACGCTTCAACCCGGGCGACATGTCAGCAACCGTAGGGGTTTACGTCATTTGTCTGCTAGATCGGGATGTACTCGGTTCGCACCGTCAGTTCTTTGAGAACTGACAGGTCCGGGGCGACGCCGAGGCCGGGCCCTGTCGGGACGCGCAGGCGGCCGTCCTCCAGGACGAACGGTTCGGTGAGATCGGTCGCGTAGTAGCGGGACGACGCCGAGGTGTCGCCCGGGAGAGTGAAGTTCGGCAGCGCGGCCAGGGCGACGTTCGCGGCGCGGCCGATGCCCGTCTCCAGCATTCCGCCGCACCAGACCGGCACGCCGAGCGCCGCGCACACGTCATGGATCCGGCGGGCCTCCAGGAACCCGCCGACCCGCCCCGGCTTGATGTTGACGATCGCCGCCGCGCCCCGGCGGATCGCGTCGGCCGCGATCCGCGCCGAAGTGATCGACTCGTCCAGGCAGACGGGGGTGGTGAGCCGCCGGGCCAGTTCGGCGTGGCCGGCCAGATCGTCCTCCGGCAGCGGCTGCTCGATCAGCAGCAGGTCGAACGGGTCCATCCGGGCGAGGTGGCGGGCGTCGGCGAGGGTGTAGGCGGTGTTGGCGTCGGTCTGGAGCAGGATGTCGGGGTGGCGTTCGCGGACGGCGCGGACCGGGGCGACGTCCCAGCCCGGCTCGATCTTCAGTTTGATCCGGCGGTAGCCCTCGGCGAGGTAGCCGTCGACGGCGTCGAGCAGCTCGGGGATCGAATCCATGATCCCGACCGAGACCCCGGAGTCCACCGCCGGGCGGACCGCGCCCAGGAACTCCCCGAACGAGGTGTTCCGGCGGCGCAGCCACAGATCGAGGATCGCGGACGACACCGCGCTCTTGGCCATGGGATGGCCGTGGACCGGCGCGAACGCCCGCTCCGTCGCCCACGGATCTTCCCTGACCAGCGGCGCGAGGAAGGCGCGGATCACGTCGGCGGCACCGTCCACGTACTCCGGCGAGTAGACGGGGCCGCTGAGCGCGACGCACTCGCCCCAGCCCTCCGCGCCGTCCGCGACGGCCCGCACCAGCAGGACCATCCGCTCGGTCTCGGTGCCGAACGACGTGCGGAACGGGGCGACCAGCGGCAGCCGCACCCATTTCAGTTCGAGCCCTTCGATGCTCACGGCGCCTCCACCACATAGAAACCGTCGCGGGTGATCCCGGTGATCCGACGTCCGGCGGACGTCCGCGGTTCGAGCGCCGCCCGCAGCGACCGCCGCCACTCCCCCGCGACGGCGGGGCGCGCCCCACGCAACGCCTCGATGTCGGGGGGCACGGCGACCAGCACCACTTTGGCGTCGCCCGGGGTCGTCAGGGGACGGTCGTCCACGCAGGACAGGACGGTCAGCGCGCCGTCCGCCAGCAGCTCCGCGGTCACCGGGACGGCCGCGGGCCGCTCCCGCTCCAGCTCCCAGACGGTGTGGAGCCGGTCGGACGGCGAGCCGGCGTTCAGCCCGTCGTCCATCGCGCCGTAGAAGTCGGTGAGGTAGCGGTCGGGGAGCGCGCCCAGCACCTCCAGGTTGAAATGGGCGTTCCTGCGGACCAGCGGGTCGAAGGTCCACTCGACCCGGCCGATGCCCCTGTCGAGCGCCCACGCGCGCTGGTGCCGCTTGATCGCACGGCCGACGCCGAGCCCGCGCGCGCCCGCCGCGACCCCGGTGATGTGGGAGTGCAACGCTCCACCGGCGGTCAGGAAACCCGCCGCGGCCCCGATCAGCGCTCCCTCCGCGAAGGCGCCGACCACATAGTTGCCGGTGAACGACCAGGCGCGCGGCAGCCCCGCCTCGAGCAGCGGACGGCCCCACACCCGGCTGAGCAGCGCGGCCGCCTCCCGGCACGAGGCGGCGCCCGCCAGCTCGGCCACTTCCATCGGGACAGCCGCCCCGCCACGCACGATCACAGGTCCAGCGTGCCCATCCGGGCACCCCGTACTCATCGTCCGAAAAGCCAACCCGCGGCCGGTTGTTCGTCCGATCCGACCAGATCGGCGATCAGCGCGGACAGCAGGGCGGCGCGGTCCGGGAGCGCCGTCAGGTCGACCCATTCGCCTTCGGCGTGGGCTCCGCCGCCGACGGCGCCCAGGCCGTCGACGGTGGGGATGCCGAGGGCGGCGGTGAGGTTGCCGTCCGAGCCGCCGCCCACGGACGCCTCGTGGAGCGGCGGCAGACCGAGCGTCGCGGCCACGGTGACGGCCCGTTGGAACAGACCGAAACTCGCCGATCGGGGGAACGGGCCGCGCGCCGGACCGTCCTCGATCCGGAGGGCGGCGCCGGGCAGCCGGGGCCGGAGCGTGTGCAGGGCGTCACGGACCCTGGTCAGTTCGGCGCGGTCGAAGGCCCGGACGTCGATCTCGAGGGTCGCCGCCGCGGGGACGGTGTTCGCGGTCGTCCCGGCGCGGGAGGCGGCGGGGGTGACGGTGGTGCCGCGGTCGGGGTCGGCGAGCGCCGCGACGGCAAGGGTCTGGTGGGCCAGTTCGACGCCCGCGTTGATCCCCCGTTCGGGGTCGAGGCCGGCGTGCGCGGCGCGTCCCGTGACGTGCAGGGTGTAGCGGGCGAGGCCCTTGCGGGAGGTCTTGAGCGCGCCGTCGGCGCTCGGTTCGGCGACCAGGACGGCTTCGGCGTGCGCGGCCAGCTCCTCGATCAGGGCGCGGGAGGTCCGCGATCCCGTCTCCTCGTCCGAGGTGACCAGGAGGGTGACGTCCGAGCGGTCGGGCAGGGCCGCCAGGGCGTGGAGGGCCTGCACCAGGCCCGCTTTCATGTCGAAGCAGCCGGGCCCCGTGGCGGTCGTCCCGTTGACGGTGAAGGGCCAGCGGGCGAGGGTGCCGAGCGGCCAGACCGTGTCGTAGTGGCCGAGGACCAGCACGCGGGGGCGCTCACCGCCCCAGCGGAGCTGTTCGCCCAGGACGACCGGTGCGGCGCCGAGGAGGCGGGTTCCGATCGTCGCGAGGAGTTCGCGGCAGGCGGCGAGGGCGGCCGTCTCGCCCGACGGGGACTCCTGGTTCACGAGGGCCGCCAGATCGGCGGTCATCGCGGCGTCAGCCGACACGGGGGTTGGCCCGGGCGCTGTAGTGGACGTAGGGGGTGCCGTCGGGGAGTTCGTAGAAGACGAACGGGATCCAGGCGGGATCGTCGTCGGCCCTGCCCACGAAGGTGGTCTCGTCGACGGGGATGAGGTCGATCTCCAGCGGCGGCCGCAGCTCGGCCAGGCCCGGCGTGGTCGTCTCGACGGTCGCGTGCAGCCCGGGGCCGCGGCCGCTGATCGTCGTCCGGACGTGTTTGCGGTCGTACAGGCCGATGTACCGCTCCAGGTCGACGTGGACGGGTTCGGCGGGCGGCTGGAGCGTCGGCCGGACGCGCAGCCCCGCCAGCTCGGTGAAGAGTTCCGTGGCGAGGGCCTGGCGGAGGGCGCCGTCGTGGCCGCCGTTCGTGCAGAGCGCGACGACCAGGTCGAGGTCGGGGACCAGCCAGAGGGCGGCGTTCTGGCCGATGGTGCTGCCGGAGTGCCAGAGGATCGGCAGGCCGTCCCACCAGTCGAGGATCCAGCCGAGCCCCCAGTGGCTGCCCAGGGAGTGGCGGTTGGGGAGTTCGATCTGGGGTTGGCGCATCGCGGCCGTCGAGGCGGGGGTGAGGAGGGAGCCGTCGAGGTGGGCGAGGCCGAAGGAGACGACGTCGGCGGCCGTCGAGCAGATCAGGCCGGCGGGGCCGATCGACCGCATCAGACCCCAGGTGGGGGTGGGGGCGTAGGACGGGGCGAGATGGCCGACGGCGGCGCGGTGCAGGATCGCCTCCTCCGGCAGGGTGACGGTGTGCTCCAGGCCGAGCGGGGCGATGAGCTGGCGGCGCAGGGCGTCGTCCCAGAGTTCACCGGTCAGCTTCTCGATGATCCGGCCGAGGACGGGGAAGCCGGCGTTGACGTAGGACTGGGTCGCGCCGAGCGGGTGGAGCTGGGTGAGGTCGGCACAGGCCGCGACGTACTTCTCCAGGCAGTCGTCGCCCCGGCCGGTGTCCAGGAAGAGGTCGCCGTCGATGCCGGAGGTGTGGGTGAGGAGGTGGCGGACGGTCACCGTCTTGCTGACGTGCGGGTCGGCCACCGCGAACTCCGGCAGCAGCTCCTGGACGGGGGTGTCGACCGTCAGCAGGCCCTGCTCGGCGAGGAGCATGATCTGGGTGGCCGTCCAGATCTTGGTGATCGAGCCGATCTGGAAGAGGGAGTCGGGGGTGGCGGCCACGCCCGTCCGGCGGTTGAGCACCCCCGCCGCGAACTCGTGCCGCTCTCCCCGGTGCGCGTACGCCAGCGTCGCGCCCGGAACGTCATATGCGGCGATCAGCTCGCCCAGCCGCGTGCCCCAGTTCACATCTGGACCCTAACCGGAAATATCCGGACGGCTCATCGTCGGTCTCGACGAATACCTCTAGGGTGATCGTCCATGTTCGACGTGGTGCTCAAGGGCGGCGACGTCCACGATGGTCTCGGTTCGCCTTCCGTCACGGCCGATGTGGGGGTGGCGGACGGGCGGGTCGTCGCGATCGGGCGGGGGCTGGGGGCGGCGCGGCGGATCGTCGACGTCGACGGGCTGGCCGTCGCGCCCGGGTTCGTCGACCCGCACTGCCACTCCGATCTGGTGCCCGCGCTGGCCGAGCCGCAGCCGTTCAAGCTGCTCCAGGGGGTGACGACCGAGGTCAACGGGAACTGCGGGTTCTCCTTCGGCCCGGTGACCGAGGAGTACCGGGAGCTGATGTCGGCGTACGCGGGGGCGCCGGTGCGGGCCGGGTCGTTCGCCGAGCATCTGGCGGAGATGGAGGCGGCGGGGCCGACCAACCATATGGCGACGCTGGTCGGGCATTCGACGCTGCGGATGGCCGTCGCCGGGTTCGACGCCTCGCTGTCGGAGGCGGCGACTGCCGAGATGTGCCGGTTGGCCGACGAGGCGTTCGCGGCGGGGGCGTGCGGGCTGTCGAGCGGGCTGATCTACCCGCCGGGGTCGTTCGCGGAGACGTCCGAGCTGATCGCGCTGGCGCGGGTCGCGCACCGGTACGGGCGGCCGTACACGACGCATCTGCGGGACGAGGGGCTGGGGCTGGCCGACGCCCTCGACGAGGCCATCGAGATCGCGCGGCGGGCCCGGGTGCGGCTGCAGGTGTCGCACTGCAAGGCGGCGGGGCCGCGCAACCACGGGTCGGCGGGGATGCTGCTGGCGAAGCTGCACGCGGCGCGCGTCGAGGGGATCGACGTGCGCGGCGACCAGTATCCGTATCTCGCGGG
>NZ_BAAGZI010000383.1:0-5545 GCF_054778695.1 Actinocorallia lasiicapitis | reverse complement strand
CGAGGGCGTCGGCGTCGGCGAGCGCCACCGCGAGCGCCGACAGGGCGACCGCTTCGGCGTCGGCGAGCGGCCTGCTCAGACCGTCCAGGCCGACTTCGTCGAGGTAGCCGGTGTGGGTGTCACCCGCCCGGAACGTCTCCTCCTCCAGAATCCTGACGAGCAGATCCCGGTTGGTGGTGACGCCGTGGATCCGCGCCCCGCGCAACGCGCGCGCCAGCCGTCGGATCGCCGCCTGCCTGGTCGGCCCGTAGGCGATCAGCTTCGCGAGCATCGGGTCGTAGTGGACGCCGACGACGCTCCCCGACTCCACCCCGGAGTCCAGCCGCAGCCCGGCCAGATCGAACTCGGCCTCCACCCCCGGCACCTCGAAGGTGTGCAGGGTGCCGCTGGCCGGACGCCAGTCCAGCGCCGGGTCCTCGGCGTACAGCCGGACCTCGATCGCGTGCCCGGACGGCACGGGCGGCTCGGCGGGCAGCGCGTCGCCCTCGGCGATGCCGAGCTGGAGCGCCACCAGGTCGAGCCCGTAGATCGCCTCGGTGACGGGATGCTCGACCTGGAGCCGGGTGTTGACCTCGAGGAAGAAGAACCGGCCGTCGGCGGCGAGCATGAACTCGACCGTCCCCGCGCCGACATAGCCGATCGCCTTGGCCGCGTCGACGGCCGCCGCGCTCAGCTCCGCCCGCAGCGCGGCGCTCACCGCGGGAGACGGAGCCTCCTCGATGATCTTCTGGTGGCGGCGCTGGATCGAGCACTCCCGCTCCCCCAGCGCCCAGACCGTGCCATGGGCGTCGGCGAGGATCTGCACCTCGATATGGCGGGCCCGCTCCAGCAGCGGCTCGCAGAACACCGCGGGATCGCCGAACGCCGACTGCGCCTCACGCCGCGCCGACGCCACCTCCTCGGCCAGCTCACCGAGCTCCCGGACGATCCGCATCCCGCGCCCGCCACCGCCGGCCGACGCCTTCACCAGGATCGGCAGATCGGCCGCGGCAACGGTCTCGGGGTCCAGCTCCGGCAGCACGGGCACGCCCGCCGCCGCCATCAGCTTCTTGGCCTCGATCTTCGAGCCCATCGCCTCGATGGCCGCCGGCGGCGGACCCACCCAGGTCAGGCCCGCGTCGGCGACCGCGCGGGCGAACCCCGCGTTCTCCGACAGGAACCCGTAGCCGGGATGGACCGCGTCGGCCTTCATCGCCAGCGCCGCCTCGATCACCAGATCGCCGCGCAGATAGGTGTCGGCGGGCGACGAACCCGGCAGCAGGACGGCCGCGTCGGCGTCCGCCGCGTGCGGGGAACCGGCGTCGGCGTCGGAGAACACCGCGGCCGTCGCGATCCCCAGCGACCGCGCCGAGCGGAACACCCGCCGTGCGATCTCGCCACGGTTGGCGACCAGTACACGTGTGATCAAAGCGCTCACATCCTGAAGACGCCGAAGCCGTCGGCTCCGCGCACGGGGGCGTTGTGGATGACGGACAGGCAGAGCCCGAGGACGGTCCTGGTGTCGCGCGGGTCGATGATCCCGTCGTCGTACAGCAGGCCCGACAGGACGTACGGCAGCGACTCGGCCTCGATCTGCGTCTCGACGAGCTGCCGCATCCCAGCGTCCTGCTCCTCGTCGAACGGCAGTCCGCGGCTGGCCGCCGACTCCCGCATCACGATCGACAGCACCCCGGCGAGCTGCGCGGGACCCATCACCGCCGACTTCGCCGACGGCCACGTGAACAGGAAGCGCGGGTCGTAGGCCCGGCCGCACATGCCGTAGTTGCCCGCCCCGTAGGAGGCGCCCATCACCACCGACAGATGCGGGACCTTGGAGTTGGAGACCGCGTTCACCATCATCGCGCCGTGCTTGATCATCCCGTTCTGCTCGTACTCCGCGCCGACCATGTAACCGGTCGTGTTGTGCAGGAACAGCAGCGGAATGTCACGCTGGTTGGCGAGCTGGATGAACTGGGCGGCCTTCTGCGCCTCCGCGCTGAACAGGACGCCCTGCGCGTTGGCCAGAATGCCGATCGGGTAGCCGTGCAGGGTGGCCCAGCCCGTCACGAGACTGGTGCCGTACAGCGGCTTGAACTCGTCGAAGTCACTGGCGTCGACCAGCCGGGCGATCACCTCGCGCGGATCGAACGGGATCTTCAGATCCTCGGGAACCACCCCGAGCAGCTCATCCTCGTCATAGACCGGGGGAACCGCGACGGGCGCGGCGTCCTTGCGGAGGTTGAGGCGCCGGACGATGCTCCGGCCGATGCGGAGGGCGTCCTGCTCGTCGGCGGCCATGTAGTCGGCCAGCCCCGACGTGCGGGCGTGCATCTCGGCGCCGCCCAGCGACTCGTCATCGGACTCCTCACCGGTCGCCATCTTCACCAGCGGCGGACCGCCCAGGAACACCTTCGCGCGCTCCTTGACCATCACCACGTGGTCGCACATGCCCGGGATGTACGCGCCGCCGGCCGTCGAGTTGCCGAACACCAGCGCGATCGTCGGGATGCCCTCGGCCGACGCCCTGGTCAGGTCGCGGAACATCCGGCCGCCCGGAATGAAGATCTCCTTCTGGGTCGGCAGGTCCGCGCCGCCCGACTCCACCAGGTTGATCACCGGCAGCCGGTTGGCGTAGCTGATGTCGGACGCGCGGAAGCTCTTCCGGAGCGTCCAGGGGTTGCTCGCGCCGCCCTTCACCGTCGGGTCGTTCGCGACGATCAGGCATTCGACGCCCTCGACCACCCCGATCCCGGTGATCACACTGGCGCCGACCGGGAACGGGCTGCCGTACCCGGCCAGCGGCGACAGCTCGAGGAACGGCGAGTCCGGGTCGAGCAGCAGCTCGATCCGCTCCCGCGCCAGCAGCTTGCCGCGTTTGTGGTGCCGGTCGACGTATTTCTGCCCGCCGCCCTCCAGGGCCTTGGCGTGCTCGGTGTCGAGGTCGGCGAGCTTGCCGAGCATCGCCGTGCGGCGCTGCCCGTACTCCTCTCCCCTGACGTCGAGCTTCGATCTGATCAGGGTCACAGAAGGCCCTCCGGGATCTCGATGGAACGCGACCTCAGCCACTCGCCCAGGCCCTTGCCCTGCGGGTCGAACTTGGTCGAGGCCGACACCCCCTCCTGCAGGACGCCTTCGATGACGAAGTTCAGCGCCCGCAGTCGGGGAAACACATACCGCTCGACCTTCAGGCCGGCGATGTCGGGCAGCAGTTCGCGGAGTTTCGCCACGCTCAGCGTCGCGACCAGCCACTCCCACCGGGCCGCGGAGTCGACCCACACCCCGATGTTGCCGTCACCGCCCTTGTCCCCGCTCCGCGCCCCCGCGACCGCGCCGAGCGGCACCGTCCGGACCGGCCCCGCACTCGCCGGCTCCGCGCCCTCTCCCGCCTGTGCGGGCTGAGCGTGGGACGGCCCGGTGGGGGCCGGGGCGATGGGGTGGCGGGTGCCGTCGGGCAGGACGGCCGTATGGGGCACCTCGTCGACCGGAACGTAGGCGGGCAGGTAGACGCCGAAGGGGCTGCCGCTGCCGGGAGGGGCCGTCATGTGGAAGCCGGGGTAGCTGGCCAGGGCGAGCTCGATCGCGGCGGCGGAGAACGGACGGCCGACGACGTTCGGGTCGGCGTCGCGGGCGCAGCCGCGCAGCAGCACCGAAGCGCCCGCCTCGTCGGCGGCGTCCGGGTCGGGCCCGCCGATCAGCGACCACTCCAGGCGCTGGGGCTTGCGCGCCAGCGACGCCTCGAACTGCTCGCGCACGAACTTCGCCTTGGCCGCCAGGTCCAGGCCGGTCAGCACGAAGACGACCTCGTTGCGGACGCCGCCGAGATGGTTGTTGCACACCTTGAGGGTCCGCGGGGGCGCCTCGCCGGTGACCCCGGAGATCCGGACGCGGTCCTGGCCGTCCTGGGCTAGTTCGATCGAGTCAAAGCGCGTGGTGACGTCCGGGCCGAGGTAGCGCTCGCCCTGGATCTCGTAGAGGAGCTGGGCGGTGACCGTGCCGAGGCTCACCACTCCCCCGGTGCCGGGGTGCTTGGTGATCACGGACGAGCCGTCGGCGTGGATCTCGGCGAGCGGGAAACCCAGCGCCTTTACGTTGTAGATCTCTTTTGTGAAGAAGGAGTAGTTGCCGCCGGTGGCCTGGGGGCCGCACTCCAGCACATGGCCGGCGACCGTCGCACCGGCCAGGGCGTTCCAGTCGTCACGGGCCCAGCCGAAGTGGGCGGCGGCCGGGCCGATCACCAGCGACGCGTCGGTGACACGGCCGGTGACGACGACGTCGGCGCCCTCGTTCAGGCACTCCACGATCCCCCACGCGCCGAGATAGGCGTTGGAGGTGAGCGGCGGGCCGTACGGGGTCTGGTCGAAACCAAACTCCTTGGCGCGCGGAAGCAGGTCGTCGCCCTCCACATGGGCGATCCGCACCTCGATCCCGAGCCGGTCGGCGATCTCGCGCAGCTTCGCGGCGAGGCCCGCGGGGTTCAGCCCGCCCGCATTGGTGACGATCTTCGTGCCGTGCTGGACGGCGAGACCGAGGCTCTCCTCCATCTGCCGGACGAAGGTCGCGGCATAACCGGCGTTCGGGTCCTTCATCCGGCTCTTGCCGAGGATCAGCATCGTCAGCTCGGCGAGGTAGTCGCCGGTGAGGACGTCGAGCGGGCCGCCCTCCAGCATCTCCCTGACCGCGGAGAACCGATCCCCATAGAACCCGGAGGCATTGCCGATCCTGAGCGGCTCGCGTGGCTGCATAAGTTCACCCTTACAGGTCGTCCGAGAAAAATCAAGCGCGCTTGATTGTTTTGGACGTATGCTGGACGGCATGACGACACCGACCCGCGGGCCGCAGCAGGACCGCAGCCGCGCCACCCGGCAGCGCCTCCTGGAGGCGGCCGTCGACTGCCTGGCGACCGCCGGCTGGACGGGCACCACGGTCTCGGTCGTCGCGGAACGCGCCGGAGTCTCCCGGGGCGCAGCCCAACACCACTTCCGGACCCGCGAAGAACTCGTCACCGCGGCCGTCGCCTACGGCACCGACAACCGCGTCGCCCACGCCCGCGACCTGCTCACCCTCGCCGGCGGCCGCGCCTCCACCCTCGACGTGCTGCGGATGCTCGCCGACCTGTACACCAGCGCCCTGTTCCGGGCCGCCCTGCAACTCTGGGTGGCCGCCAGCTCCGACCCCGCCCTCCGCGACCAGGTCCTCCCCCTCGAAGCACGCTTCGGCCGCGTCACCCACCGCCTCGTCGTCGAAGCACTCGGCGCCGACGAGACCAAGCCCGGCGTCCGCGAAACCATCCAAGCCACCCTCGACCTGGTCCGCGGCCTCGGCCTCGCCGACCTCCTCACCGACGACAGCGCCCGCCGCGAAAACCTCCTCCGCCAATGGGCCACCATCCTCGACACCACACTCGAACAGTGACCCCGAAAAGGCTCGATCAAGCAGCCCGGAAAAGCGAAAGGCCCGAACCATAAGGTTCGGGCCTTTCGTACATTTAATGCGGCGGTGTCCTACTCTCCCACACAGTCTCCCATGCAGTACCATCGGCGCTGAAGGGCTTAACTTCCGGGTTCGG
>NZ_BAAGZI010000382.1:0-5552 GCF_054778695.1 Actinocorallia lasiicapitis | reverse complement strand
CGGCCCACGCCCGCTTGGCGTCGTCGAGCGCGCCGTTGCTGCCGGCCAGCAGCTCGCCCGTGACGGCGCGGACGGAGTCGAGGTTGCCCTGGAGCTCCGTCGCCCACGGCAGGAACACGGCATCGGGACGGGCGGAGCCGGTGACCTCGGCGATCCGGTCGGCCGTCGCCTGCACGAGCCGCTGCAGATCCTCGGCCGCACGGCCGGTCGTGGCCCGCCGGTCGGCCAGCCACTTCTCGACGGCCGCGTAGATCTCGGTCGCGAAGAGCTTCTCCAGGACCTTGCGACGCTCCTCGGCCGTCGCCCGCAGGAACGCCGCGAAATCGCCCTGCGGCAGCATCGCGACCTGGCAGAACTGCGGCGCCGTCATCCCCAGCAGCCGCTGCACCAGATCGCCGGCCTCGTCGAGCCGGTTGGTGAGCCCCTGCCAGCCGACGGCCGTCTCCTCCTCGACCAGCACGTGCGCCTGCTCCAGCCGGGTGCCGGAGCCGCGCAGCTTGGGCCGCTCCCACGCGGGCGAGCGAGTGATCTTGAATCGGCGGCCGCGGATCGTGGTCTCCAGCTCCACCTGCGGCCCGACCCCGGCGGGCGCGTGGTCGCTGCGGAGCGATTTGGCGCTGTCACGGGCGCCCGGCACCCGGCCGTAGAGGGCGAAGCAGACCGCGTCCAGGACGCTGGTCTTGCCCGCGCCCGTCGGACCGTTGATGAGGAACAGCCCGGCCTCGCCGAGCGCGGTGAAGTCGATCTCCTCGGTGCCGGAGAACGGCCCGAACGCGGTGATCCGCAGCCGGTGCAGTCTCATCGGGCGGCCCCCTCGCGCGGCGCCGGCACCCGGACGGGCTCCTCCTGGCGGCAGTCGGTGAAGGCGTCCTCCAACAGGACGCGTTCCTCGTCGGTCAGCGGCGCCCCGGCCATCTCCTGGAAGAAGCCGGCGGCCAGCGCCGGCCCCGTCCGCTCCTGGATCCGCGACGCCCACGAGAGCTCCCGCTCCGGCTCCGCGCCTTCGGGCTCGAACGCCAGCACCAGCACATGCGGGAACCGCGTCTTCAGCCGCTCCATCGCCCCGGCGGGCCGCACCGGATCGGTCAGCGTGATCTGCAACCAGTGCCCCGTGTATCTGTCGAACGCCTGGTCGGCGAGCAGCTCGGGCAGCGCACCGCGCAGCCGGGCGATCGGCCGCGGCACCGGAGCCTCCACGAACTCCGCCCCGCGTAGCCCCGAACCGTCCAGCTCGACCAGCCACGACCCCTTGAGCTGCCGCTCCTCCGAGAACGAGTACGCGATCGGCGACCCGGAGTAACGGACCGACGGGCTGAGCGTGCGCCGTCCATGCAGATGCCCGAGCGCGGTGTAGTCGATCCCGTCGAACACGCTCGCCGGGACGATCGACACCCCGCCGACCGAGATGTCCCGCTCCGACGCGCTCGCCACCGACGCGGGCTCCTCGCCCGAGGTGACGAAGGCGTGCGCGAGCACCACCCGCGGCCCCTGATGGGCGTGCGCGTCGATCCGGCGCATCGCCTCCGCCAGGGCGGCGGTGTGCGACCGTTCGGCCAGCCCCCACTCGGCGCGCACGAAATCCGGCTCCAGATAGGGGATCGGATGGAACGCCACCCCGTCGACGATCACCGGTGTGCCCACGTCGGCCGGAGCCGTGCGGACGTGCACCCCGGCCACGTCCAGCAGCCCGGAGCCCACCCCGAGCCGGACCGCCGAATCATGGTTGCCGGAGATCAGCACCACTTTCGCGCCCGTGGCGGCGAGCCTGCGGATCGTCTCGTCGTACAGGCGCACCGCGTCGACCGGCGGCAGCGCCCTGTCGTAGACGTCACCGGAGATCAGGACGCAGCCGACCGACTCGGCGACGACGGTGTCGACGAGGTGGTCGGCGAAGGCGGCCTGGGCGCCGAGCAGGTCCTCCCGGTGGAAGGAGCGGCCCAGATGCCAGTCGGAGGTGTGCAGCAGTCTCATCGCTCCCGACCATAGACACCCCCTCTGACACTTCCGGCGCAGAAACGCCGGGTAACCCAGAAGTCAGCGGTTCGTATAGCCCGCTTGGCGGTCGGGGCCCCGGTCCCCGGATCGGGGGGCCGGGGTCCTACCCTGACACCGTGAGTGATCGCCCGTTTGTCCTGCTGAGCGTCGCGACATCCGTCGACGGCTACATCGACGACATGTCCGACGACCGGTTGCGGCTGTCCAACGCCGCCGACCTCGACCGGCTGGACGGCGCGCGCGCCACCGTCGACGCCATCCTCGTGGGCGCGAACACCGTCCGCCGCGACAATCCGTCACTACTGATCAAGTCGGCGGCCCGCAAGGCCCAGCGCGCCGCCCGCGGCCTGCCCGAGGACCTCACCAAGGTGACGCTCACGACCGGCGGCGATCTCGACCCCGATTCCCGGTTCTTCACCACCGGCACCGCACCGAAGATCGTCTACACGACGGAGGAGACCGCGCCGGGTCTGGCCGCGGCGCTCGGCGACCGGGCCACGGTGGTCGACATGGGCGTCACCGTCGACCTGCCCGTCCTGCTCACCGATCTGGTGGCGCGCGGGGTGCGCCGGCTGATGGTCGAGGGCGGCGGCGGGGTCCACACCCGGTTCCTGACCGCCGGGCTCGTCGACGAGATCCATCTGGCGGTCGCGCCGTTCTTCGTCGGCGACCCGGCCGCGCCGCGCTTCACCCATCCGGGCGTCTTCCCGCAGAGCCCGGGACGTCCGATGCGGCTGGAGGAGACCCGGCGGATCGGCGACATCGCGTTCCTGCGCTACACGATGGGGCACCGCCGTGGCTGACGGGCCGGCGCGGGAGACGCCCGACCTGAGGTGGCTGGATCTGGCCTGCGACCTGGCCGCGCTCTGCCCGCCGTCCGACACCGCGTTCTCCGTGGGCGCGGTGGTCGTCAGGGACGGCCGGGAGCTGGCCCGCGGCTACTCCCGTGAGCTCGACGGGAAGAACCACGCCGAGGAGGCCGCGCTCGCCAAGCTGGCGGGCGAGGACCTGTCCGGGGCGACCGTCTACAGCTCGCTGGAGCCGTGCGCCCAGCGGGCGTCCCGGCCCCGGCCGTGCGCCCGGCTGATCATCGACGCGGGGATCCGGCGGGTGGTGTTCGCGTGGCGCGAGCCCGTCCTGTTCGTTCCAGGGGAAGGGTTCGAGCTGCTGACCGAGCACGGCGTCGAGGTCGTTGAGCTGCCCGAACTCGCGGCGAAGGCAAAAGCACCCAACCTGCGTCTTCTATGAAATGAGACTCCAGTCTAGGATGGCGCCAGAGAAACCAAGCAAGCATTCGGTTTGCTGCGTACCTCCGGACGTCCACCCCGGGTTGGAGGATCCCTCATGCAGGAGCACAAGCACTTCTTCATCGGCGGCGACTGGGTAGCGCCTTCGGGCACCGGTCGGATCGACGTGGTCGACCCGCACACCGAAGAAGTGATCGGCAGCGTGCCGGACGGTGCGAACGCCGACATCAACCGGGCCGTGGCCGCCGCCCGGCAGGCCTTCGACCACGGCCCGTGGCCCCGCATGACCCCGGCTGAACGCGCCGTCGCCGTCGGACGGCTGTCGGCGATCTACGCCGAGCGCCAGCAGCAGATGGCCGATCTGGTGACCGCGGAGATGGGGTCGCCCGCGCTGTTCTCGGTGTTCGCGCAGGCCGCGATCCCGCAGATGGTGCTCCAGTACTACGTGGACCTCGCCGCCTCCTACACCTGGGAGGAGGAGCGGCCGGGGATGCTCGGCCCGGTGACCGTCACGCAGGAGCCGGTCGGGGTGATCGCGGCGATCTATCCGTGGAACGTCCCGCAGTTCACGCTGATGCTGAAGCTCGCGCCCGCGCTGATCGCGGGCTGCACGGTCGTCGCGAAGCCGTCGCCCGAGACCCCGCTCGACGCGTACCTGCTGGCCGAATGGATCAAGGAGGCGGGGATCCCGGACGGTGTGATCAACATCGTTCCGGCGGGACGTGAGGTCGGCGCCTACCTGGTGGCGCACCCGGGCGTCGACAAGGTCGCCTTCACCGGTTCCACGGTGGCCGGACGGCAGATCGGCGCGGTCTGCGGCGAGCAGCTCAAGCGCGTCACGCTGGAGCTGGGCGGCAAGTCCGCCGCGATCATCCTGGAGGACGCCGATCTCGCCACCACGATCGAGGGGTTCAAGCTCGCCTCGCTGATGAACAACGGTCAGGCGTGTGCCGCGCAGACCCGGATCCTCGCGCCGCGCAGCCGTTACGACGAGGTCGCGGACGCGCTCGCCACGATGGTCGGCGGCATGACCGTCGGCGATCCGGCCGACTGGGGCACTGAGATCGGTCCGCTGGTCGCCAAGCGTCAGCAGGAACGCGTCGAGGACTACATCCGGATCGGGCAGGACGAAGGCGCCAAACTCCTGGTCGGCGGTCTGGACCGCCGGGGCCTGGACCGCGGCTGGTATGTCGCCCCGACGGTCTTCGGCGACGTCACCAACGACATGCGCATCGCCCGTGAGGAGATCTTCGGCCCCGTCCTGGCTCTGATCCCTTACACGGACGAGGCAGACGCCATCAACATCGCCAACGACTCCGAGTACGGTCTGGGCGGCTCCGTCTGGACCGCCGACGTCGACCACGGCATCGAGGTCGCCCGCCGGATCCGCACCGGCTCCTGCGGCGTCAACCTCTACTCCCTCGACCCCAACACCCCCTTCGGCGGCTACAAGAACTCGGGCCTGGGCCGCGAACTGGGCCCCGAGGGCCTGGTCGCCTACCTGGAACACAAATCCATCCCCCGCCCCGCCTGACCCACCCCACCCCGAACCGGCCGCTCACCCCCGGAACGGCCGGTTCCCCTTTTCAGGCAACCCCGGAACGCGGTCGCCTTCACGGCGAATCGGCCGCCCGTCCGATGCGGCAGACCCAGGCAGACGGTCAGGCAGGGCGGCCGAGCCAGGTGGCCCGGCTTGCTGGTTAGGCCGGGCAGCCGGGCCAGATGGTCAGGACAGGTGGGTGATGGTGACGCCGGGTGGGGGTTGGGGGGTGGGGGTGGTCGGGGGGCCGGTGACGAGGATGTGGGAGGCGACCCAGGAGACGCCTTGGCGGGGGACGGAGGGGAGGAGCGCGGGGAGTTCGGTGGGGCCGACGACGGCTAGGGTGGCGCGGTGCTCGGCGGTGGTCTGCTCCAGGTGTTCGGGGCGGCAGCCGACCAGGACGGCGCCCTGGGAGAGAGCCAGGTCGGTCAGGGCGCAGCGGAGCGCCGGCGGGCAGGTGGGGGAGCAGAAGACGACGACGTCGGCGGTGCGGATGCCGGTGGCCGCACCCAGTGACGCGATGTGGGCGAGACGGTCGGCGTGGCTCAGGAGCACGGTGCCGGTGCGCAGCGCCATGTCGTGGATGGGTAGCGAGCCGTGCTGCTGGTGCGGGACGACCGAGGTCAGCTCGCCGAACGGGGTGGTGCCGGGAACCTCACCGAAGGTGAAGATCTGGCGGACCCGTGAGTACTCCGTGGCGGCCAAGGCCAGTTCGGCGTGCTCGGCGTCGACCAGCAGGACCCGGGCGTCGGCGAGGGCCGCGCCCAGCG
>NZ_BAAGZI010000381.1:0-5553 GCF_054778695.1 Actinocorallia lasiicapitis | reverse complement strand
GGTGGAGGGGAAGGGAGGGGGGGCGGCGGCGGGTTTCGCTTCGGCTCGGGCGTGGCGCGGGGGGACGGCCAGGCGCAGGACGTCGGCGAAGGTTCCGGCGTAGCGGTCGGCGACCTCACGGGCGAGGGCCGCGATCTCCGGGGTGAGGACGGGCTCGGGCGACACGACGCGTTCCAGGAACGCGAGCCTGCCTTCGTGGTCGGAGTCGTCGAGGCGTTCCAGCAGGAAGCCGTCCATCAGCTTGCCGGCGAACCGCACCCGGACCCGGCAGCCGGGGACGGCCTGCTCGTGCAGTTTCGCGGGCACCAGATAGTCGAAGGTGCGGTCCAGATGCGGCAGCGACATCTCGACCGCGACCCGCGCCACCGGCAGCTCGGGCGCCCGGTCCTGCACCCCCTTGGCGGGTTTGCGGACCGGCTGCGCCTTCTTCGCTCCCGTGAGGCCTTCCAGCCCCGGGATCAGCCCGTCCTCGTCCATCCCCCACACCTATCATCCGCGCCGGACGTCCCCGGCCTTCGTCCACAGGCCGCTACCCGGACGGTCCGGACATACAGAACGGCCCGCACCACGCGGGTGCGGGCCGTTCGGATCGTGCTAGAGACCGGCGGCGGCGCGGAGGGCGTCGGCGCGGTCGGTGCGCTCCCAGGAGAAGTCCGGGACCTCGCGGCCGAAGTGGCCGTAGGCGGCGGTCTGGGAGTAGATCGGGCGGAGCAGGTCGAGGTCGCGGACGATCGCGGCGGGCCGCAGGTCGAAGACCGTCAGCACCGCCTCGGAGATCTTGGCGACGTCGACCTTCTCGGTGCCGAAGGTCTCGACGAAGACGCCGACGGGCTGCGCCTTGCCGATCGCGTAGGCGACCTGGACCTCGGCGCGGTCGGCGAGGCCGGCCGCGACGATGTTCTTGGCGACCCAGCGCATCGCGTACGCGGCGGACCGGTCGACCTTGGACGGGTCCTTGCCGGAGAACGCGCCGCCGCCGTGGCGGGCCATGCCGCCGTAGGTGTCGACGATGATCTTGCGGCCGGTGAGGCCGGCGTCGCCCATCGGGCCGCCGATCTCGAAGCGCCCGGTCGGGTTGACCAGCAGCCGGTAGCCGGAGATGTCGATGACGTCCTTGAACTCGGCGAGGACCACGTCCACGACGTGTTCCTTGATGTCCGGGGTCAGCAGCTCCTTGAGCGAGATGTCGGGAGCGTGCTGGGTGGAGACGACCACGGTGTCGAGGCGGACGGCCTTGGCGCCGTCGTACTCGATGGTGACCTGGGTCTTGCCGTCGGGGCGCAGGTACGGCACGGTGCCGTCCTTGCGGACCTGCGACAGGCGCTGCGACAGCCGGTGCGCGATGGTGATCGGCAGCGGCATGAGGTTCGGGGTCTCGTTGGTGGCGTACCCGAACATCAGGCCCTGGTCGCCGGCGCCCTGGCGGTCGAGCTCGTCCTGACCCTCGCCCTCGCGGGTCTCATAGGCGTCGTCGACGCCCTGGGCGATGTCGGGCGACTGCGCGCCGATGGACACCGACACGCCACAGGAGTGGCCGTCGAAGCCCTTCGCGGACGAGTCGTAGCCGATCTCGAGGATCTTCTCCCGGATGACGCCCGGGATGTCCACGTAGGTATCGGTGGTGACCTCGCCGGCCACATGGACCTGACCGGTAGTGATCATGGTCTCGACGGCGACCCGGGACTTGGGGTCGTCCTTCAGCATGGCGTCGAGGATCGCGTCGGAAATCTGGTCCGCGATCTTGTCCGGATGGCCCTCGGTGACCGATTCGGACGTGAACAGGCGTCGCGACACTACGTGAACTCCTTGCAGCGGCTGCTGACTCGCAGGCGGTTTATGTCGGCCCATCGGATCATTGCCCGGCGGGCGACGGCAGTCTAGTGGTACGGACCCAAGCAGGAAGAGAGCAGGTCACGCAAGA
The DNA here is from genome assembly GCF_054778695.1 of Actinocorallia lasiicapitis. Taxonomy (NCBI): domain Bacteria; kingdom Bacillati; phylum Actinomycetota; class Actinomycetes; order Streptosporangiales; family Thermomonosporaceae; genus Actinocorallia; species Actinocorallia lasiicapitis. Next base: position 3,632 of record NZ_BAAGZI010000381.1, on the reverse strand, counting down.
AGCGTGGCCGCTGAGTCCCATACGGCGATGGCCAGTTCTTCCTTGGTACCGCGCGGAATCTCCCGTTCGGTACCGGATGCGGCCAAGATCACACCGGCGTTGTCCGGGGCGCCGAAGGTCAGGTTCTCGCCCACCTGGTTGACCACCAGGAGGTCGCAGCCCTTCCGCGCCAGCTTCGCCCGCCCGTGCTCCAGGACATGATCGGTCTCGGCGGCGAAGCCGACGATGACCTGTCCCGGGACGCGTTCGAGGACCAGCTCCGCCAGGATATCCGGATTCTTCACCAATTCGATAGGCAAAGTATCCGAATCTTCCGTCTTTTTGATCTTCCCGGTCGCGGCCGAGACGGGCCGGAAGTCCGCGACGGCCGCGGCCATCACCACGACGTCCGCCGAAGCGGCCGCCGCCTTGACGGCCTCCCGCATCTCCAGCGCCGAACCGACCCGCACCACCGACACCCCGGCCGGATCCGGCAGCGCGGTGTTCGCGGCCACCAGCGTGACCTTGGCGCCGCGCGCGGCGGCGACCTTGGCGAGGGCGTACCCCTGGAGCCCGGACGACCGGTTGCCGATGAACCGGACCGGGTCGATCGGCTCGCGGGTGCCGCCCGCCGAGACCACCACATGGCGTCCGGCCAGATCGTTGGGGGTTCCGGCCAGCACACGCCGCGCGACCTCGAACAGCTCGGCCGGATCCGGCAGCCGGCCCTTGCCGGTGTCCTGGCCGGTCAGCCGCCCCGACGCCGGTTCGACGACGATCGCGCCGCGCGCCCTGAGCGTCGCGACGTTCGCCTGGGTGGCGGGGTGCTCCCACATCTCGGTGTGCATCGCGGGCGCGAACACCACGGGACACCTGGCGGTCAGCAGGGTGTTGGTCAGCAGGTCGTCGGCCAGACCGTGGGCTGCCTTGGCCAGCAGGTCGGCGGTGGCGGGCGCGACGAACACCAGATCGGCGTGCTGCCCGATCCGCACGTGCGGGACCTCGCTGACCGAGTCCCACACCTCGGTGGAAACGGGCTGTCCGGACAGCGCCGCCCAGGTCGGCTCCCCCACGAAACGCAAGGCGTCGCGTGTGGGGACGACCCGGACCGCGTGCCCGGACTCGGTGAGCCGCCGCAGCAGCTCGCACACTTTGTAACCGGCGATCCCGGCGCCTACGCCGAGGACCACCGACGGCTTGTCAGCGGACAAGCGCTTAGGCCTCGATGGGCTCGGTGTGCAGAAGACCCTCGCGCACCTCGCGCAGGGCGATGGAGAGCGGCTTCTCCTGAACCTGGGTCTCGACCAGCGGCCCGACGTACTCCAGCAGGCCCTCGCCGAGCTGCGCGTAGTAGGCGTTGATCTGCCGGGCCCGCTTGGCCGCGATGCTCACCAGGCCGTACTTGGTGTCGACGACCTCGAGCAGCTCGTCGATCGACGGGTTGGTGATGCCTTCGCTGTTGGCTGCCACGCCGTAGCCTTTCGGTGGATCTTGGAGCGGATACAGGATCCGCAGGTCAGCATAGGAGCCTACCACTTGTCAAGTGTCGGCGTTGCGCGCACCCATCAGATCCACGAGCTGCTTGCAGACGCTCTCGACCGACTCGTTGACGATCTCGACGTCGAACAGCCCGGGGGTGTGCCGGGTGGCCATCTCACGCTCGCCCTCCTGGAGCCGGCGGGCGATCACCTCGGGCGGCTCGGTGCCGCGGCCGGTGAGGCGGCGCACCAGCTCGTCCCAGGTCGGGGGGGCGAGGAAGACCAGCAGCGCGTCCGGGGCGGTCGCGCGGACCTGCTCGGCGCCCTGGAGGTCGATCTCCAGCAGGGTGGGCACTCCGGCCGCGAGCTTCGCCTCGACGGCCGCGCGGGGCGTGCCGTACAGGTTGCCCGCGAACTCGGCCCATTCGAGCAGTTCCCCGTCGGCGACCATCCGCTGGAAGTCGGATCGTTCGACGAAGAAGTACTCGACGCCGTCCTTCTCCCCCGGGCGGGGTTTGCGCGTCGTCGCCGAAACCGACAGCCACACCTCGGGGTGCGACTTGCGGAGTTCCGCGACAACGGTGCTCTTACCGACCCCTGAGGGACCGGAGAGAACGGTGAGGCGACGTACGGGGAAAACGTTGGTGTCCATCGCCTCGATATCTACCACACCTGGACGGCCCATGTTCGGCCCTCCCCCCGAGCCCGGACTCGACCGGGGGGACGGCCGAAGGCGGCTTCTTACTTGCCGCCGAACTCGCGCTCAAGAGAGGCGCGCTGGTTGGCTCCCAGGCCCCGCACGCGGCGGGACTCGGCGATGCCGAGGCGCTCCATGATCTGCTTGGCACGCACCTTGCCCACGCCGGGAAGCGATTCCAGAAGGGCGGAGACCTTCATCTTTCCGACGATGTCGTCGGACTGACCCGCTTTCAGGACCTCAGGGAGTGAGGTACCGCCGTGCTTGAGCTTGTTCTTGACCTCCGCGCGCTCACGGCGGGCCTGGGCAGCCTTTTCCAGGGCCGCGGCACGCTGTTCGGGGGTTAGGGGCGGAAGAGCCACGCCGGGTCACCTCGTGATTCCACTCGACGGGATCGGACGCCCCGGAAACTAGCGACTTTCCCCCCTATAAAGCAACGTGATGGGCACTTTATACCGCCAGAAATTGGTGAAATTCACATCTTGTAATCAATCCACTACGTTACGTCTAGCAAAACGGCCCTGAACCCCGGCTGCCTGCACGTTCTCAGGCGCCGTGCCGCAGGGCCGCCGCGATGGCCGCGGCGGCCGCGGCGGGGTCCTCGGCGGCCGTGATCGGGCGTCCGATCACGAGCAGATCGGCGCCCGCGGCGAGCGCTTCTTCCGGTGTAGAAATTCGTGTCTGGTCGTCCGCTTTTGCGCCTTTCGGTCGGACTCCGGGGGTGACCAGTTCGATTCCGGAACCCACTTCCGCGCGGACCGCGGCGACCTCCTGCGGCGAACAGACGAGCGCGCGCGCCCCCGCCCCGACCGCGAGGGCCGCCAGCCGCCGGACTGCCTCCGAAGCCGGTCCCGCGAGGCCGGTCGCGGCCAGATCGGGCTCGCCCAGCGAGGTGAGAACCGTCACAGCGGTGATCTTCGTCTGCGGAAGCGCCGCGACGGCCGCTTTGATCATGTCGGTGCCGCCCTGGGCGTGGACCGTCAGATAGTCGGGGGCCAGACGCTCCACCGAACGGGCCGCGCCCGCGACCGTGTTGGGGATGTCGTGCAGCTTCAGGTCGAGGAAGACCCGCGCGTGCGGAGCGCCGCCCCGCACCGCCTCGACCGCCTCCGGCCCGTACCGCAGATACAGCTCGAGCCCGACCTTCAACGTGCTGACGTGCGGGGCGACCTGCGACGCCCAGCGGGCCGCGGTCTCCAGGTCGGGTGCGTCCAGCGCGACGGCGACGGGGGCGGTGCTCACTTCTGCTCCTTCGATCACAGGGCTTCGACGACGTCCTCAGGCTCGCTGCGGACGATCTGCGGCGGGACGTACCCCGCGGGCTTGTGCGCCAGCCCGACCGCGTCGGCGACCCGGCCGAGACCGCGGGCCGCCATGGCCTCCTCCAGCTCCTTGAGGATCCGGGCGGGGGCCGACGGGTCGTGCAGCAGCGTGGTGCCGACCGAGACGGCGCAGGCGCCCGCGGCCAGGAACTCCAG
>NZ_BAAGZI010000380.1:0-5555 GCF_054778695.1 Actinocorallia lasiicapitis | reverse complement strand
CCCACCCCCTAACCAAATACCGATTACACCCCTCCCCCACCCATCCCCTACACTGGACCAGCAAGCCCAGCCCTCATCGTCTAGTGGCCTAGGACGCCGCCCTTTCAAGGCGGTAGCACGGGTTCGAATCCCGTTGGGGGTACGCAGAGCAAGGGAATCCCTTGTCTCCAGAGGATCTGTCTTCGGACGGGTCCTCTTTCTGGTTGATGAGGCTTCTGATGGCGGGCATGGCGTCCTCCTTGATCGTCACTCGGATGATCACTTCGTGGGTTCGGGGTAGGTAGCGGAGTTCGAGGTTGAAGCTGCTGTACAGGGCTCGCTGGGCTTCTTCGGGGATTCCGGCGAGGCCGTCGACGGTGACGGGGAGTTCGGCCAGCAGGGTCGGGTCGTCCTGCTTCGGCCGGGTGGCGGTCTCCAGTTCGGTCAGCTCGGCCGTCTTGGCTTTGCGTTGTTTGAGGAGTTCGACGTAGCGGGCGCGCAGGCCGGCCCGGGCTTCCTGGTCGATGTCCTCATCCCCGGTCGGCTCGTACTCCTCCTGCTGGACCATCAGGTTGTTCACCCGCTTGTTCAGGCCCGTCAGCTCGGCCTTGAGCCGGGTGAGTGCGGGCTTCTCTCCGGTGTCGGCCACGACGGCGGCGCCCAGCCATTCACCGTGACTCTCCCCCAGCACCCTGTCGGTAAAGAATTCGTGGACCAGGGTGAGGAGGTCGTCCTCCCTGATCCACAGGCTTTTGGAGTGCTCCTCGTACCAGGCGCGGCGCTGGGAATGGTGTCGCATGTCGACCTCGCACACGAAGTAGGCCGAGTTCCTGCGATGTTTGCCGTACATCCGCCGGTCGCACAGGTCGCACACCACGTAGGAGCGCAACGCGTAGGTACGGACCGTCTGGGGGTGGGGGTTGGCGGCCGAACCTGACCGGACCCCACGCGTGTACTTCCCGATGGGGGTGACGGAGGCGAACAGTTCCTTGGTGACGAGGGGTTCGTGGGTCGGGCGGGACGACCACACCCATCCCTCGGGCGGGTTCTTCTTCCCGCCTTTCTTCGTCGCCCGCCGGTTCCACACCATGTACCCGGTGTATTTCGGGTTGGCGAGGATCTCCCGGATGGCCGCGCCACTCCACCTGCCCAGCCGCCGCCTCGGATCGCCGGGGGTGGGTGGCGGGTTCGCGCCCAGGTCCTCGTTCAGGATGTTCGCGATGGTGTCGTAGCCGTGCTTGCCGACTTTCCGCAGCGTGAAGATCTTCGTGACGACCGGGCCCTCGACCTCGTGCGGGACCAGCCGGGTCTTCGTCCGCCCTTCCGATCGCTTCGCCGCGACGGGGTGGGGGAACTTGTTCGCCCGGTACCCATAGCAGGGTTTGCCGATGTTCCAGCCCTGCTCGGTGTGCTCACAGGTACCGTCCCAGGACTGTTCCAGCATCTGCATGACGTACCACTCCGACACCGCCTGCTTCACCCGCCGGGTCAGCAGCGGCGTCGCCCGCTTGGTCGCCCTGCCACCGGACTTGGGCCGCAAATCCGGAAGCGGCTCATCACCCGCCAGCAACATCACACCCGCCTGCTCCAACTCGTACTCGATCGTCAACACCCTCCCGCACCGGCGCCTCCAAGCCCCTCACCCCGGCTCAACGCGACGCCATCGACCAGGCCCTCCAAGCCAGCCGCAAAGGCACCCCCCAGCCCGCCCTCACCAAAACCCTCGCCCACGAGTTCGAACGCGACCTCCCCGCCCCGGCCATCGCCGAACAGATCAGCAAAAGCGCCACCGACCTCTGCGCTGGCTCGGCACCCCCTACAGCTGGGGCGGCGGCTCCCTCACCGGCCCCTCCTACGGCATCGAACACGGCGCCCGCACCAAAGGCTTCGACTGCTCCGGCCTCACCCGCTACGCCCTCCACCAAGCAGGCATCACCATCCCCCGCATAGCCGAAGACCAGTAGCGCGCCCTCCCCCACATCCCCAAAGGCCGGCAACAACCCGGCGACCTCGTCTTCTTCAAAGGCGCCCTCGGCACCTGGACCAGCCCCGGCCACGTAGCCATGGTCCTCGACCACAACCACATGATCGAAGCCCCCCGACCCAGCAACCGCTGACCGGCGCGAACCAGAAGCCGCAGAGATCGTCACTCCCCGACGACTCCGGCATCACAACCCCTTTGCCGCTTTTTCACGGTCTTCTTCCTACGCTGGAAGGGTCGGTCCGCAGCGCCCGAGCCGGGGCACCGGAAGTGAGGGGAGAAGACCATGCCGACCATCACCGCCAAGGGCATCGCGGTTGCGGCCGGTCTCCTGATGACCAGCACGCTCACGGTGTCGGCCAACGCCGCGACCGCGGAATCCGGCCCGCCGCACCTTTCCACCGCGACCGCACCGCTTACCCCGGCGCCGGTCCAGGACGGAGACTTCACCTTCAAGATCACTAAGGTCGGTGAGCGGACCACACCCATCGGCAGCGAACCGTTCGGGAAGAAGCCACAGGGCAAGTTCGTCCTCGTGTACATCACCATCACCAACCACGGCGACGAAGCCGGAACCTTCCACGGCGGCTCCCAGAAACTCCTCGCGGGCGACAAGGAATACTCCGCCGACGCCACCGCCGCGATCTACCTCAAGTCAGCCAACTCGTTCCTCGAACAGATCAACCCCGGCAACTCAGCCCGCTCCATCCTGGTCTTCGACGTCCCGCGATCAATCCAGCCCACCGGCATCGAATTCCACGACTCGGCCTTCTCCGGCGGCATCACATCACCACTCCGCTAAACAGGCGCGAAGTCTGCCGAGACGAAGTGGGTTCACGATTGTCAGCAGTCTGCGAGTCCTGGACACAGACCTGCCCTCGACCTGAGGGCGGTACAGCGCTCACCCATCGTGGTAGGCAGGGAGAACCGATACGGCTCATAACTCTACGAGGTCGTCGGCGTCGTCGCGGCCTTCCACACGTCACGAGCCCACTCGGGCGCTCGCGAAACGACGAGGGTTCCCCAAAGATAGGCGCCGATCCCCGCCGCCCAGACCACCATGATCACGGGGCTTTCGAGTTTCCCGGAGCTGTCGATATCTGCCAGGTATCCCTTCCCTGAACGCCAGTTGATGAATGCCTCGACGTTCAACATCACGGACCCCAGACAAAAAACCGCGAACATCAGAATCGCCCACGAGGCCAGGAAGAGCACCAGCCCACGGGCGGAGCGACCCCTGATCGCCGCGATAATCGAGACGACGTTGACTGCGACCGGCATCCAGAAGACGTAGAGAGAAAACGGATCGCTGGGCACCGGCCACTCCAGCAGTTGCCAGAACGTCGGATCATGCAGGGGCACCCCCCCGAATGCGTCTCCGACCAGCACTCGGCCCATGTAGTTCGCCAGCAAGTCCGCCATAACCGTCCAGCCCACCAGCAGGCCACCGGTCGCGACAACGGCAACCGCTGCCCCACCTCCCGTGGAAACCCCGGCTGCAACCAGGGTTCGGATCGCCATCCCTACCAGGCCTGCGGCCCTGCCGCCCAGCCGCGCAGCGTCCACCCATCCCTTCACGAACTGATAGAGCACGAACAGCACTGCGGCCGGCCCGAACAGATCCCGCAGAATTTGCAGAATCAGATCATCAGGCTTCGCAAGCCCAGCAAAATCCATAGCAAGCCACCCACCCGCGTCAGGTCCGCGCGAACCCAAAGCAGGCTATTGAACCCGGGAGCTTGACGACCTCACACAAGTTCCATCGTCATCAAGCCGATGCCGAAGCCCCTGCGGTATCACAAACGAACCGTGCGCAGATCAGGAGACATCCCACTGAACCCATTTCATCTGCTGGTGGCGGGGCTGCTGGTCACAGCATGATCGCGGGTTGATGGTTCGTCCCCAGATCTAGCCTCGATGTTTCGTGATGTTGTTCGGGTCGCGTGGCGACCCGAACAATGCTGATTTTCAGCGGTGGGGTCGTGCGGGTGGCCCGGCTGTCGCGTCGGGTGGGCGGGGTTCCACGGGCCCTGGTGGTGTTCCTTCCTGGGGTTGTCGGGGTGGGGTGTGCTGGTCAGGGCGCTGGCAGGGTCTGGAGTCGGCCGATCGCTGAGGCGAGGAGCGCCGACCAGGTCCAGGAGCGGGCGAGGCGGAGGCGGAATCTTCGACCGCCGCGAACCAGGCGTCCAGCGGCGGAGAACAGGCGTAGTCGGAGGCGTTTGGGTTCCCATCTGCGGGCGGGATGATCGTGCAGGGCGAGGAGTTGGATCCAGGCGAGCAGGTCCAGGGCGATCGCGACGATCTCCAGCCAGAGCTGGTTCTGCGCGGTGCCGTGCAGGGGGAGGTTCCGCAGCCCGGTGTCCTTGCCGGTGCGGATGCGGTCTTCGCAGCGGGCGCGCTGCCGGTGGCGGAGTTCTAGGTCAGCGAGCTGGCCTCGGCCGCCGCCGGGCCGGGTGCCGGTGACGAAGCAGGTGAAACGGTGCCCGTCGACGTCGGTGAACCGCAGCTGCGCGCCGGGGTGCGGGCGTTCACGGCGGACGATCACGCGCATGCCGTCCGGCCAGGAGGACAGGTCGAGCAGGCCGGTCAGCTCGGCCACCCACGCGCCCGGCCGGGGCTGGCGGTCGGCGTCGTAGGCGGTTTCCCAGATCTGTTCGGGCAGGGCACCGATGGCGGCGCAGATGTCGTCGGTGAGGTTGAACCCGATGGAGTACTGCAGCTTGCGGCGGGTGACCCAGGTGAGGAACTCGCGGGTGCCGCCCCCCGAATCGGTCCTGACCAGCACGTGCTTGCGGAGATGGTCGGGGATCTGGGCGAGGGCGGTGCGGGCGGTGGTGATGTGGTCGGCGGCCGTGTTCGACCCCGCGTTCCCCGGACGGAGGGTGACCACGGCGGCTTGTCCGGTCCCGCCGGGCCCGTGGCCGATGAACGCGCCCAACGGATGATGCCCGAACGTCCGTTTCCAGGTCGGTGCCGCGTCCTGCTTCTCCGAATGCGCGATCACGATCGTGGCGTCCAGATCGAGCGGGATCAGCCCGCCACCAGCGCCGGGCGCCCGGTCGCCGGCCAGCGCCCACACGTGTTCCCGCGCCGCCGCCCGAGCGGCACGCAACCGAGCCAGTACCTTCGTCCCGCCGCCCGCGAGTGTGCTGACCAGCCGAGACACCGTCGGATCAGAGGCGACCGGACCGAACACCTCCGGGCACTCGCGCAGCACCGCCACATCCGCGAGGCAGTCACCGCCCAACGCGACCGCGACCGCCAGATCCGCGAACACCTTGCCCGGGTCATGGACCGCCCGGCCCTTCCGCCACGGTGAGAGCGCCTCGGCCAGACCCCGCCCAAGGCCCGAGACCCCCACGTCTCGGCCAGCAGCAGGCCACCAGCCTGGCAGACGACCCCCGAACCATCCGAAGACACCACGATCTTCGGTCCCCGCCCCGTAGTCTTCACTCGAAAAGTGCTCTCTGCCCTCGCCCTGGTCTTGCTGTCGCAAGCCCGACCATCGCAGGCCAGGGCAATGCCAGTGAGTTAAGGCATTTGCCCAGGTGAGGGCGCGTTTTGTGGGCCCGGGTCGCGGAGCGGCCCGACGCGT
>NZ_BAAGZI010000379.1:0-5606 GCF_054778695.1 Actinocorallia lasiicapitis | reverse complement strand
GAACACCGGGCCGATGGGGATCGCCGTGCCCGGCGGGAACCCCCTGGAGACGCGGATGGACGGCGGTGTGCCGCGCAGGCGCGGGCCGCGCCGGATGCCGCAGCGTCCCAGGAACCGCAGCGGCCCCGCCATGCCGCAGGGGCCCGTCTCCAAGCTGCTGCCGAAGCCGCCGGACGACAAGGAGAAGTACTCCTACGTCGACCGGAACATGCCGATCCTGATCATCGGTTCGCTGGTCACGTTCGCGTGCCTGGCGATCACCCAGTTCCAGCTCGCCGTGAACCGGCCGTGGGTCTGGGCGTTCGTCCCGTTCATGATCTTCACGATCATCTACTACGTCGCCTCGTACGCGCTGAACCTCTTCACCAAGGGGTTCGACCTCGCCGCCCACAAGCGCCTGGTCAACGAGTGGCGGCCCGCCCGCTACCCGAGCGTCGACATCTTCCTGCCGGTCTGCGGCGAGAACCTCGAAGTGCTCCACAACACGTGGATGAACGTCCAGAAGCTGGCCGAGCACTACCCCGGCAAGGTCGTCCCGTTCGTCCTCGACGACGGCGACAGCGCCGACCTCAAGGCCATGGCCGAGGACTTCGGCTTCAAGTACGGTGTGCGCCCGAACCGCGGCTGGTTCAAGAAGGCCGGCAACATGCGGTTCGGCTTCGAGAACTCCGACGGCGACTTCATCCTGATCCTCGACGCCGACTTCACGCCCCGCCACGACCTGCTCAACGAGGTCATCCCGCACCTCGACACCAACCCGCAGATCGGCATCGTGCAGACCCCGCAGTTCTTCCGGGTCCTCGACGAGCAGACCTGGGTGGAGCGCGGCGCGGCGGCCGTCCAGGAGTACTTCTACCGGCTCGTCCAGGTGTCCCGCGACCGCACCGGCGGCGCGATCTGCGTCGGGACGTGCGCGGTCTACCGCCGCTCCGCCCTCGACAAGATCGGCGGCATCACGCTGATCGAGCACTCCGAGGACATCCACACCGGTTTCGACCTCAACAAGCTCGGCTACATCCTGCGGTATGTGCCCGTCGCGCTCGCGACGGGGGTCTGCCCCGACAACATGAGCGCCTTCTACAACCAGCAGTACCGCTGGTGTCAGGGCTCGGTCGACCTGCTGACCAGCAAGAAGTTCCGCGAGATGAAGATGACCAAGTGGGTGCGGGCGTCGTTCCTGTCAGGTCTGCTCTACTACGCCCACACGGCGATCTTCGTGGTGATCGGCCCGCTGACCCCGATCCTGATGCTGGCGCTCGACCCCGCCCTGTTCCAGCTCGACAAGATGTACTGGGTGCTCCCCGGCGTGATCTTCTCGACGGTCATCTTCCCGATGTGGCATCGCGTGCCGTACCGGCTCGAAGCCTGGTCCGTCGCCGTCATCTACTCCTGGACCCACCTGTTCACGTTCTACGACGTGATCCGCGGCCGGGAGATGGGCTGGAAGCCGACGGGATCGGGCGGCGCGAAGAAGAGCAAGGTCCGCCGCATGTGGTGGGCGCTGCTCGGCTGGAGCCTCCCGACCGCCCTGGTCTGGGTGGGTCTGTCCGCCTACCAGATGTTCCACTACGAGCCCAAGGACCTCGCGCTGGTCATGGGGCTCGGCCTGCTCAACCTGTTCATCGTGGTGCGGGCGTGCGTCTCGCCGACCGAGCACGACGCCGAAGAGGTCATCGCGCAGCAGGAGGACACTCCGGCCTTCGCCGCCTGACCGAACGTGAAAGAGGGCCCCGCCGGGTGAACCGGCGGGGCCCTCTGGCGTTCGGGTCAGGCTTCGTCTTGGGTGAGCTCCAGGCGGGGGACCTCGCAGAGGGCCGCGATGGCCGTGGCGGCGAGGATGCGGACGCCGACGGGGATGCAGCCCTCGTCGACGTCGAAGTCGCCCCGGTGCAGGTCGTACTCGTCAGTCCCCGGAGTGCGGACGCCGAGCCTGCCGTACGCGCCGGGAATGTTCTCCAGCATGTACCCGAAGTCGTCGCCGCCCAGCGACTGCGGGGCAGCGACCACGTTGCCCGAGCCGAGGACGGTCTCACCGGCGTCGCGGAACATCTGCACGCTGGCGTGGTCGTTGACGGTCGGCGGGACGCCCCGCACGTACTCCAGGGTGGCCTCGACGTCGTAGGCGCCGGCCACCGACTGGAGCAGCGACCGCATCAGCTCGGGCGCGCGGTGCCACGCGTCGTCGTCGAGGCAGCGGACCGTGCCCTCGGCCAGCCCCTGGTCGGGGATGGCGTTCGCGACGGACCCGGCGTTCATCCGGCCCCAGACCAGGCTGAGGCTGGAGCGCGGGTCGACCCGGCGGGACAGCGCCGCCGGAAGCTCCGTGACGATCTTCGCCAGGGCGTAGACGAGGTCCGCGGTCAGATGCGGCCGCGCGGTGTGCCCGCCGGGCCCGTTGACCTTGACGTAGACCTTGTCGCAGGCCGCGGTGATCGGCCCCGTCCGGACGCCGAGCTGGCCGACCTCGAACTTCGGCTCGCAGTGCAGCGCGAAGATCCGGTCGACGCCGACGAGCCCGCCCGCGGCCAGCACGTCCAGCGCGCCGCCCGGATTCTCCTCGGCGGGCTGGAACAGCAGCCGGACCCGTCCCGGCAGCAGCCCCGCGGCCGCCTGCCTGGCCAGGAACAGCCCCGCCCCGAGCACGACCGTGGTGTGCACGTCGTGCCCGCAGGCGTGGCTGACGCCCGGGACGGTCGAGGCGTACTCGGCGTCCTTCTCGTCCGGCAGCGGCAGCGCGTCGATGTCGGCGCGGAGCGCGACGGTCGGACCGCCCTCGGCGCCGATGTCACAGATGACACCGGTGCCCTTCGGCAGGATCTTGGGCGCGAGCCCCGCCGCTTCCAGCGCCTCCACCAGGCGCGCCGTGGTCCTGAACTCGGTCCACCCCAGTTCGGGGTGGCGGTGCAGGTCGCGGCGGAAGCCGATCAGCTCGTCGGTGTGGTGGCCGAGGAAGACGTCGAGCTGCGCGCGCAGATCAGGCGCGGCAGCCGACAGTTCTCCCAGGGCGGGCATCACCCCGGCGTCCTGTGGCACGTCCAGTTGTGTCATCTGCGCCCCCTCAGGCATGACAGACATTGGGTCAGACTCTTGTTCGGGGGGCTCCTCAGGTCGTCCCTGCATGGACCACCTCCCGTGGGCCGACGAATCTGTTCTCGTCGAACTCCGTGATCGTCGCGGACACCACGTCCTCCAGGCTGCCGCCCTCGGCACGGATCGCGCGCTGGCGCTCGTAGGGAGCACCGTGTTCGAGGACTTCACCGACCACCTTGAGCTCTTCGGTGCAACCGAGGCGGTCGGCCACCGGCTCGAGCTCCGAGGAGAGTTCGTAGAGGACGTCACGTAGCGGCGCCGTACGTCCGGAGTCATCAGTGATGATGATGGCGTCGAGCCCGTACCGGGTCGCTCGCCATTTATTATCACGGACAACCCAGGTCGCAGGGCGCGGAAGCGCATATCCGCGATCGATTTGCTGCTCGAAAAGTGTGACGAGGCACTGGCAGAGCGACGTCACCATCCCTACCTCCCGAAGTGTAGGGATTCCATCGAACATGCGCACTTCGACCGTTCCGAAGTCGGGATGGGGGCGAATGTCCCACCAGACCTCCTTGATCGACCGGATCGTGCCCGCCCGCAGCAGGGTGTCCATGTAGGCCTCGAACTCGGCCCAGTCGCCCAGTGAATGCGGGGGTCCGGCCGTCGGCAGCGAGCCGAACACGATGCTGCGGGACGAGGCCAGGCCGGTGTCGTGGCCGTTCCAGAACGGGCTGGAGGCCGTCAGGGCCAGAAAGTGCGGAAGGTAGGCGGATAGGGCGTTGATGATGGGAATCGCCCGATCCTGCGCGGTGACGCCGACGTGCACGTGCACGCCGAAGGTCTGGATCCGGCGCGCGAGCCACTGCATCTCCTCGATGAGCTCCGCGTACCGCTGCACCGGGGCCATCACGGCGTCCCGCCAGTCGCTGATCGCGTGACTGCCCGTACACGCCAGGGCCGTGCCTCGACCGCGGACGACCTGCCGCATCTGGTCGATGGTCGTCTGGAGATCGTCACATATTTCGGACACCGTGAAACACGGGTCGGTGACGACCTCGATGGTCGATTCCATCAGTTCGTGCCGGACCTTCGTGAACTTGCCCTCACTGAGGGAGGGCAGGGCGGCCAGCACCTCGCGGGCGTCCTGCCGCAGATGGCGCGAATCGGTGTCGATGAGCTGAAGCTCCCACTCCACACCCAACGTCGCACCACGTGACGGATTGAACTTCATGGCCACGGCCAACCTCCACAGACAATCCTCGCAGGTCGATGCGGTTCACGTGGCACATTTCGGCCACAAGGGATCGTGCACCGCTGCACCATGCAATGCCCGGTATGGAGGAATTGACGCTCTATGCGTCAGATGTGTTCCATCACCATCACCGCGAACGTGCCCGATTCCAGCCCTTTGAACAGGTGTGGAACATCACCTGGATACCGTATGTAATCGCCGGGGCCCAGTTCGACGGGCGCGTCCGAAGGGCCGACGAGCGCACGTCCCGCACTCAGGACGACATGCTCGAACGAGCCCGCCATATGCGGATCGGAGAGCCGCGGCTCACCCGGCTCGGCCTCGATCCGGTAGACGTCACGGCGCGCGTGCGGCGGGCTGGACGACAGCAGGGTCGCCGCGTACGGCGAACGCTCCGCATAAGTGACGGGCCCCTCCCCCGCCCTGATCACCTGGACGGCCTGCCGGTGCGGCTCGACCAGCGTGCTGAACGGGACGTCCAGCGCGACCCCCAGCGCCCAGATCGTCTCGACGCTCGGATTGCCGATCCCGTTCTCGAGCTGCGACAGCGTGGACTTGGCGATGTTCGCGCGTTTGGCCAGCTCCGTCAGCGACAGCCCGCTGCGCGCGCGCTCCCGCCGCACGGACGCGGCGATCACCGCGACCAGCTGCACACTCGTTCGCTCCATCGGTCTCCTTGTTCGTCTTGACGAACGCACATTCTCTGTTCATTCTAATGGACATGCGTTCGTTGTCCCGAACAGTCCGGCGAGATGTGGCCCTCGTGTGCGCCGCCGACGCGATCGTCGGCGCGTCCTTCGGCGCGATCTGCGTGTCCGGCGGCCTGCCCTGGTGGGTGCCGGTCGTCATGTCGCTGCTCATCTTCGCGGGCGGGTCGCAGTTCGCGGCCGTCGGCGTGGTGCTCGGCGGCGGCGGGGCCGTCGCGGCGGTGCTCGCGGGGCTCGTGCTGAACGCGCGGCTGCTGCCGTTCGGGTTCGCCGTCGGCGACGTCCTGCGGGACGGGGCGTGGTGGAAGCGGCTGATCGGCGCGCATCTGCTGACCGACGAGGGCGTCGCGTTCGTCCTGCAGCAGACCGATCCGCGCAGGCGCAGGGCCGTGTACTGGCTGTGCGGGCTGGCGCTGTTCGTCGTCTGGAACGTCGCGGTGGTCGCGGGGGCCGCCGCCGGGCAGGCCATCGGCGACACGGGGGCGCTCGGCCTGGACGCGATGTTCCCCGCCGTGCTGCTGGCGCTGGTGCTGCCGTCGCTGTCCGACCGGACGACACGCGACGCGGCCCTGCTCGGCGCGGTCGTCGCGCTGGCCGCCACCCCGTTCCTGCCC
>NZ_BAAGZI010000378.1:0-5718 GCF_054778695.1 Actinocorallia lasiicapitis | reverse complement strand
GTCTGCGAACCGCTCGGCGACGGCGTCGTGGAACCGCTGCCCGGGGCGGGGGGCTGTGGGCTGTTTGGGGAGGGGGTTGGGGAGCCGTTGTCGGAGGGGCGGGGGCGGTCGGGTACGGGGTGGCCGTGGTGGAAGTAGTCCTGGAGGTCGGATTTGGGGATGATCTGGGTGTGTTCGGCGTCGGCGGGCATTTCCATGATCCAGCCGGGGCGGATCAGGCTGGCTTTGTGGAGGTGGGAGCCGTCGGGCTGGACGTGGCCCTTGTTGAGCTCGTAGATCTCCTGGTAGCGGCGGCCGTCGCCGAGGCATTTCTCGGCGATCTCCCAGAGGGATTCGTGGTGCCGGCCGTGCGGCGGGTTCACCCGGTAGATCTTGGCGGTGGCGTTGCCCTCCTCGCCCTGGGCGGCGAGCGCCTCGGGCGTCATGCCCTGCTCGTGGACCTGCGCGACGGGCGCGCTCATCGGCTGGTAGTGGGCGACGTTCGTGGTCTGCGGCATCGCGATCTGCGCCGTGAACGCCGGCATGATCGCGGTGGTGGCGCTGAACAGCAGCAGCACCGAGACGACCAGTTTGTGGACGAGCGCCTGGGTGGCGCCGGCGAGCGGCACCCGCGACGGCACGCCGATCCCGCGGACCCCCGCCTGCACCTCGACGAGCAGGCAGACCATGAGCTGGAGCCACGCCAGCCACACCACGATCCCGATGATCCCCAGCAGGTCGTCGACGGTGATCTGCTCGGTGAGCTGGGAGAGCGCGGGCGGCTGCCAGTCGAGCGGCGAGCCGGCGAGCGCGATCAGCCCGAACGGCACCCCGACGACGAGCGCCAGAAGGGCGACGAGCGCCGCGAGCCCGGCGAGAACGTCCGCCGCGCTGCGCCGCTTCACCCGGACCGGCTGCCGCTGCTGCATGGTCATTCCCCGTCCTCGGGATGTGCGTAGGCCGTGGCCTTGGCCGTGAACGGGCCAAGACCGATGATCGACAGGAAGATCGGGTTCACCTGGATCTCCACGTGCATTCCGGCCTCGTCGGCCGCCCGTCCCGGAACACACTCCGCGACCGCGACCTTCTCGTACATCTCCACTATGCCGTTCATCCGCTCGCAGACCACCCCGGCGCCGAGGAGCTGGATCTCGCCGGTCTCGCGGAGTGTTTCGACGTCGATGGCGTCGGCTCCGGCGCGGGCGCTCTGCTCGGCGATGTCGAAGGCGCGCTGCCGGCCGTGGATGGCCATGCCGCCGTCGACGAGCAGCCCGGCGAACAGCAGCACGGACAGGCTGAAGATGGCGGTGAACGCGCTGAAAGTGCCGCGGTCGTCGCGGCTCGGGAACCGTCCGGCGGGGTTCATGGGCCGCCTTCCTGGTCGACGGCGCACGGCTCGCCGCCGCAGTCGATCCGCCGGTAGGTCTCCAGGGGGGCGGTGGCCCGCCCCACCCGCTCCACGTTCCCGACGGGGATGAGCAGATCGTCGAGGTTGGTGACGCACCGGACCTCGACCACGACGTATCCGCCGGGCTGCCACTTGCTCTCGCCTTCCAGCAGTTCGACCTGCGGCGGGGCCTTGCACCAGTTGGACTTGCCGATGCCGTCGGCGACGGCGTCCTGCGCGAAGGCCCGCGCGTTCTCCAGGGTCCGCCCGACGGACGCCGCCCGCGCCGCGTCACGCGCCGCCCCGTCGATCTGGCTTTTGGTGTCGACGATCCGGCCGATGATCACCAGGAGCAGGAACAGCATGACCAGCACGGGAGTGAGGATGGCCAGTTCGAGCGACATGGTGCCTTTGTCGTTGCGCATGGTCACCCCCCGTCGATACAGGTCTTGGCTTGGGTGTCGGGGTCGTCGGGCCGGAAGCACTCGACCGGGCCGATCGACACCTTCGTCACCCGGAAGGTGAACCAGAGCAGGCTGGGCGCCTGTCCGCTGACGCTGACACCGCGCTCGTAGTCGGGGTCGTCGCTGATCGCCGTGATCTGGACGTCCCCTTTGAGCAGGCCGGGGCCGAGTGCGTTGAGCGCTTCCTGCGCCGCGCCCTCGCCGTTCCCCTGCCAGTTCCCGCCCTGCCGCGTCTCGCGGGCCGCCCGTGCCCCCTCCTGGGCGGCCGCCAGAGCGACGTGCTCGGCGTGGTAGATCATCGCGAACTGGATCGCGCAGAGGATGACGAGGATGATCACGGGAGTGAGAAGCGCCCATTCGATCGAGGACGCGCCGCGCTCATCCCGTCGGACCATCAGCCGCCTCCACCCTCGTTGCCGGCGTTCTCGACCTGGGTGCTCGCCTTTTCCGCTGCGTTCTCGACGGCGGTCTTGATGGCGACGAACGCGACGGCGGCGACCACCGCGAGCAGCCCCGTGATGATCGCCCATTCGATGGCGGACGCGCCCCGGCTGAGCTGGGCGTCCTCGTCGTGGAGCCGCTGCCAGCCCACGGAGATGCGTGCCCTGGAGTAAAGGATGGAGTGGACGTAGAGGTTCATGGGGGGCTCCTAAACATTGAGAACCTGCATCAGCGACGGATACATGAGAAAGATCAGGAAGCCGAGGCAGAACGAGAGCTGCGCGATCAGCATCGTCTGGGAGTTCTGGCCCGCTTTGCCCTCGACGTCGGCGATCTCCCGGCTGCGCATGGAGGCCGCTCTCGCCGTCAGCGATTGGCGGATCTTCGCGCCGTCGTCCGCGACGAGGGTCAGCGCGGACGACAGGTCGCCGAGTTCGGCGATGTTGGTCTGCTCGCCGAGCACGCCGAGCGCCTGCCACGGGGTCATTCCGGAGATCCTGGCGTTGGCGAGGGTCTCCCGGATCCGGCGCATCGGCCAGCCGTCACCGATCATCGACGCCGCCATCAGCGCCTCCGGCACCCCGCGGCCGCCCGCGAGGTTCATCGACACCAGATCGAGGAACGCTCCGACGACGTGCCGGAAGTCCTCTCTGGCCCGTGACGCCTCCTGCTTGAGCTGCAGGTCGGGCAGGAAGAAGAACAGTGCCGCGAGGGCGAGTCCGGCCCAGAGCGGCACCTGCAACGACAGCCCCGCGTACGGGGCGACGATCATCAGCAGCGGGACGAAGAGCAGCGCGACGATCGGCGCGAGGACCTTCGCGGCCAGATGGGTCTCGTAGTCCTTGTCGAGGATGGCCAGGTCGGCGCGGGTGGAGCGCAACTGCCAGCCGCGCCGGTCGCAGAAGCCGGCCGCGGCCTCGCCGACGGTCCGCTGAAGGTGCTCGATCCGGCTCGCCGGGGCCTCGCGGACCGGCGCGGAACGTCCGGCGGTGGTCTTGCGCACCATGTCGTCGTAGCGGGCGATGCGCGCGCTGAGCCCCGGCTGCGCCGGGAACAGAGCCCTGGCCAGCACGTAGAAGCCGAGCCCGCAGATCGCTCCCGCGATCATCGCGCCGGTCATGAGCCGACCCCCGCGTCCATGGCGGCGCGACCACGCAGCGGGGACGGGGCCTCGACCGCCCCTGGGGCGTCCTCGACCTTGCCCAGCAGCCGCTCCGGAAGCTGGAACTTGGCGAGCTTGCGCAGCCAGAAGAACCCGCCCGCGTACAGCGCGACGATGAACCCGAGGACGAGCTGGCCGAGCGCCGAGTTGTACGGTTCGACGTAGCCGCGGTTGAACACTGCCAGGCCGAGCGCGACCGACACCGAGAACCCGACGACGATCTGGACGCTGCGCCGGGTCTGCGCCCGGTAGGCCGCGACCCGGCGGCGCATGTCCAGTTCCTGCCGGGCCGAGGTCGACAGGGCGCCGAGCATCTCGCGCAGGCCGGGGCCGCGCAGCCGGGCGTTGAGGATCAGCGCCGAGATGATCAGGTCGGCGGACGGGTCGTTGAGCTCGTCGGCGAAGCGGCGCAGGGCGTCCGGCATCGGGACCCGGGTGTGCAGCCGGTCGACCAGGGCGCGCAGCGGCGGCTGGAGCGCGGGTGACGCGGCCCTGACCGACGAGGGGATGGCCTGTTCGAGGCCGACGGCTCCGGCGATCGTGTCGCGCAGCGACTCCGCCCAGGACGCCAGCCCTTCCAGCCGGGCCATCGCCTTGCGCTCCTCGGACGCTCCGCCCGTCACGCTGTCCCAGCCGAGGACGAGCAGCGCCATCCCGCCCGCGGCGACCGGCCAGCGGGTGAGGATCAGCACCAGCACGCCGACGATGGCGGCCACCCCGGTCCTGGTGGTCAGCCTGCGGATCAAGTCCTGGCGGGCCTGCTTGCGGGTCGGCCTGCCCGGCTTCACCGGGAATCCCCGGACGGCCGTCACCAGCAGCACCAGCCCGGACGCGGCGATCCCGCCCCCGAACAGGGCGAACAGCACGTCCGCTCCGAAACTCATGCCCACACCCCCCGCTGCGGGTCGTATCCGTAGGGGGCGAGCTCTTCCAGGCAGGCGATCGGGGCGTGGGCGCGGGCGATGCCGTCGGGGCCGGGGGCGAAGATCTCCGAGGAGAGCACGCGCCCGTCGACTCCGGTCACTTCGCGGATGCTGGAGACGTACCGGCGCAGTCTGCCGCCCCGGCCGTAGTCGTTGCGTTTGGTGATGAACACGACGAAGTCGATCGCGCCGGAGATCAGCATGTGGGTGGCCTCGATCGGCAGTCGTTCCGCCGACTGGATCGCGTAGGTCGCGATCCTGTTGAAGACCTCCATCGAGGAGTTGGCGTGGATCGTGGACAGCGAGCCGTCGTTGCCCTGGGTCATCGCGTTGAGCATCGTGACGATCTCGTCGCCGAGCACCTCACCGACGATGACGCGGCTGGGGTTCATGCGCAGCGAGCGGCGGACCAGCTCGGCCATCGAGATCTCGCCCTGGCCTTCGGAGTTGGGCAGCCGCTGCTCGAACGCCACCACGTTGGGGTGCAGCTCCTGGAACTGGTCGAGCCCCAGCTCCAGCGCCCGCTCCACGGTGATCAGACGTTCGGAGGGCGGGATCTCGTTGGCGACGGCCCGCAGCAGGGTGGTCTTCCCCGCGTTGGTCGCGCCCGAGATCATGATGTTCTTCCTGGCGTGGACGGCCGCCCGCAGGAAGGTGCCGACCTCGGGGGTGATGGTCCCGTTGCCGACGAGGTCGGCGAGGAACACCTTGCCGAGCCGCGCGCGCCGGATCGACAGGGCGGGCCGCAGGGTGACGTCCATGACGGCCGAGAGCCGGGACCCGTCCGGGAGCCGCAGGTCGAGCTGCGGGTTCGCGGTGTCGAACGGCCGTGACGACAGCCCCGAGTAGGCGGCGAGGATCTGGATGAGTTCGACGAGTTCCTCGTCGGAGTCGGCGACGGGCTCGCCGAGCACCTCGCGTCCGTCGGCGTAGGAGAGGTAGACGCGGTCACAGCCGTTGATGTCGATGTTCTCGATGTCGAGATCCTCCAGCAGCGGCTGGAGCCTTCCCACACCGAACAGCGCCGCGTGGATGCCCGCGGCGTACGCCTCCTCCTCGTCGGGGGTGGGCGGGCGGCGGCCGTAGCCGATCTCGGAGCGGGCGTGCTCCTCCAGCACCTGGGAGATGAGGGCGCGGGCGAACTGCCGTTCGTCCTCCGACGACATGGGCGTCAGCCCGGACGCGGCGTCCAGCCTGCGCTGGGTGGCGAGCCGGTCGCCGACCTCCTGGCGGAGCCGTTTGACGATCCCGTGGTCCATCTACCGTCCCCTCGTCCCGCCGGGCGGGGTGCCGGGGTCGGCGGGGCCGCCGAGGATCGGCTGGGGCCCGGTGTGCCCGGTGGGGACGCGCCCCGGCGTGCCG
>NZ_BAAGZI010000377.1:0-5751 GCF_054778695.1 Actinocorallia lasiicapitis | reverse complement strand
GCCGAGCCGGGAGAGGAGGACAGGACCGTGGCCTCAGTGGCCGACGCCGCCTACGCGCAGCTCCCCGAGCAGGCCCGTCGCGCCTACCGGCTGCTCGCCCTGCACCCCGGCACCAGGCCCCGGTTCACGGAGGAGGCGGCGTCCGCGCTGCTCGGCGAGGACGCGTCCGGCGCCCTCGACCTCCTCACCGGCCGCCACCTCCTGGAGACCCACGACGGCCGCTACTACTTCCACGACCTCGTCCGGGTGCACGCGCTCGGCTGCGGCCGCGACAACCCCGAGGCCGTCCGCAGGGTCGTCGAGTACTACCTGGACCACGCCGTCGCCGCCGACACCACCGCCAACCCCGACCGGGCCGCCGACGCGTTCGGCCCCCGCTACCGGCACGCGACGCCGTCCGGGAGCGCCGCGGCGGCCCTGGCCTGGCTGGACGCCGAGCACCGCCATCTCGCCGCGTGCGTGTTCGTCGCCCGCAGACGCGGCTGGGACGATCTGGCCTGGCAGCTCTGCGAGGCGTCCTGGTGGTTGTACTTCACCTTCAAGTACCACGACGACTGGATCGCCACCCACCGCGTCGGGCTGGAGGCGGCGGCCGGGATCCCGCAGGCGGAGTTCCGGGTCGGGATCCAGCTCGGCCGCGCCCTCAACGAGACGGGCCGGTTCGGCGAGGCGCGCGAGGTGCTGGCCCGCGCCCTGACCGCGGCCCGCGCCCTCGGCGCCCCCGCCCATGAGGCGACGGCCGTGGAGTTCCTCGGCCGCTCCCACGAACTGGCTGGCGACCCGGTCTCCGCGCTCGGCTACTACGAGCGTTCGCTGGCGCTGGAACGGTCGGTGGGACGGCTCCGGGGCGTCGCGATCAATCTGCACCACCGGGGCCGGGTGCTGCTGGCGCTGGGCCGGCTGGACGACGCGTCGGCGTCCCTCACCGAGGCGCTGGAACTGTTCGAGGGGCTGCCGCGGCCCGACAGGTACAACACGGCGCGCGTCATCCACACGTTCGGGCGGCTGCGCCGGGCCTGCGGGCTCGACGCGGTGCCGCTGCTGCTGCGGGCGCTCGAGCTGATGGAGGCCGAGAACCGGCCCTACCAGCAGGCCGAGATCCTCACCGAGCTGGCCGGGGCCACCGGGGATCCGGCCTACGCGGCGCGCGCCACGGCGCTGTACACGCGGCTGGGCGTCACTCCACCGGGGTGATCGTGACGCGGTGCTCGGCCCGTCCCAGCAGGACGACGGCCTCCCGCGGCGCGTCCGGGAACGCCATCAGGACCGACGGGGCCAGATCGGGGTCGGGGAGGCCGTCGACGCGGTGGCGGCGGCCGTCGCGGTCCTGCACCACACCGTCGACGGCGAAGTAGGACATCTTCGGCCATTCCTTGAACAGGTCCGCGGCGGTGGGGCCGTCGGCGGCGCCGAGCATGACGTCGGGGTCCTCGTGGCCGGGGTGGGGGCGCGGATCGGCGATGACGAGATGGGCGTCGGCGGCGTGATCGTCGCCGCCGGCCGGATAGCGGGCGATCCTGACGGTCTTCCCCGACACCTCGGTCGTGACGATCATCGGGCCGCCCTCGCCGGTGCGGGGGCGCGGCGGCGGGACGGGCGACAGGACCGGCGGGGCGGTGGGCTCGGGCAGCCCCAGCAGCTCGAACATCGCGCCGCGGAGCTGGGAAGCGGCCAGGCCGGGGCGGCTGATCGCGGCGTCGAGGAGCCCCGGGATAGGGGCGGCGGCCTCGATCTGACGGCGCAGCGGACGGCGCCGGTCCAGGACGGGCGCCAGCTCCCCCAGCCGCCACATCGCGGTCGACCGGACCACGGCGTCCCGGTCGAAACCGGACAGCAGCACGGGCAGGCCGAGGCACGCGCCGTACAGCGAAACGCTGCCGTGGTCGCCGACCACGAGATCAGCGGCGATCAGGGTGCCGTGCCAGCCCTCATCCGACGGGACCTGCAGGAGGCCGTCGCGGCGCAGCTCAGCGAGCCAGGAGTCGACGTTGTACCGGCCTTCCCCGGACGGAATGTTCGGGTGGAGGAGCAGCGCGACCCGGAACTCGTCCCGTGGCAGCTCGCGCAGCAGCCGTCCGGCCAGGGTGAGCTGGTCGCCGGGCGAGCCGTCCCACGTCGCCGAGACGGCGACCAGACGCTGCTCGGGCCGGACATCGAGCGCCGCCCGGTACCTGGGCCGCCAGACCCGATCCGTGACGATCCGGTCGAACGACAGATCCCCGACGATCCGGGCCGCCGGCAGCGCTTCGGGACACGACCTGGCGAGCCGGACGGCCTGCTCCTCGTGTGAGAGCGCCAGCACCCGGGGAACAGGACGGCCTCGATGCAGGAGTTGCTTCCTCGCGAGCCCGTAGGCCGGCCGCTCCCCGCTTCTTTCTTCTTTCTTCTTTCTTCTTTCTTCTTTCTTCAAAAGCTTATTGTAGCCAATTCCGTGGGGAATGAGAAGAAGAGGTCCCTTTATTTGATGAAGGGGGCCGCTGCTTCCGGCGGAAATGGCGAGTGCGAAACGCCGGCGGCGCGCCCTGCGCCAGGTGATCTCCTCGATGCCCAGCTCCTTGAGGCGTTCGCTGACGCCGCGAGGAAAGGAGGAGCCAGGTGGAATGGCGCCCAGGAAGGCGAACCCGGGAATGCCGCGCAGGAGTTCGGCGGCTTCCAGCGCGCGCATCGTGGACGCTTCCGTATGCGCGATCACCAGGATTTCGATGCGCATACGGGGCTCCGGGGGTCGGGGTCGGGCCCCGCCACTTTATGCGGAGTCGGGAGCGGCCGAGGCGCTGCGCTTCACGGCGATCGGCGCGACGATGTACAGCAGGTCGACGAGCGCGATCGTGACGAACAGGTACGGCAGGACGGGGCCGTGGCGCTCCGGCTCGTCGGCCAGCCAGATCCAGGACGCGCCGGACGCGCAGACCGTCCCGAGCCCCTTGCAGACCGCGATCGCGACGGACTGGCCGCGCAGTGAACGTCGCACCATCAGGAACGACAGGAAAAGCCCGGACATCAGGAGGTTCTGCCCGAACGCGGCGAAGGTGGCGAGACCTTGGTCGAACTGCCGGCTGACGGCGTCGACGCCCAGGTAGGTGATGGCGAGCGTCGCGGCCAGTCCTGGCAGGAACGCCCAGCGGGGGAGCCATTTGAACTCGCCGGGGCCGAACCGGACGACCGTCACCAGGATCACGGCGTCCAGGGCGAGCCACAGATAGTCGATGTAGAGCTGCATCCCGTCGTGCGGGCGGACGAACGAGAAGATGAACTCCCACGACAGGTTCGCGCCCAGTGCGACGATCGGCATCCCGTAGGTGCGTTCCCTGAACCCGACCAGGATGATCAGGACATATGTGGCGGTCCAGAGCAGGCCGGAGGCCAGGGCCAGGGCAGTGTCCACGGGCGTGCATCCCCTTCGAGTCGATCAAGGACGCCCGATGCTAGCGGGGCGCAGGCCGTGAAGCCCGCGAAAGCCAACAAAGATCGACAATGCGACCAAAGCTATATAAAGCGGGACGCCGAGCCGTGATGAGGCCATAGGTTCGATCTATGACTCTGCCGGACGTCGTACGCGACCTGGGCCCGTTCGACCTGCTGCTCTCCGTCGCGGACCGGGGCAGCCTGGGCGCGGCCGCCCGGGAGCACGGCATCTCCCAGCCGTCCGCGAGCAGCCGGATCAAGACCCTCGAACGGCGGCTGGGCCTCCCCCTCCTGGACCGCTCCCCGACGGGTTCCCGGCTCACCCCGGAAGGTCTCCTCGTCGCCGAATGGGCCCGCACCGCCGTGGCCGCCGCCGTCGAGCTCCACGGCGACCTGACCTCCCTCCGCACCGCCCAGGACGCCCGGCTGACGGTCGCCGCCAGCCTCACCGTCGCCGAATACCTGCTCCCGCGCTGGCTGACCACCCTCCGCGAAGAGGCCCCCGCCACCTCGGTCGCCCTGATCACCGGCAACTCCCGCGAGGTGGCCGCGGCGGTCCTGGCGGGCGCCGCCGACGTCGGCTTCGTCGAGGGCCCCGACCTCCCCGACGGCCTGCGCGCCCGCACCGTGGCCACCGACCACTTGACGGTCGTCGTCGCCCCCGGCCATCCGTGGGCCCGCCGCCGCTCCGGCATCACCTCCGAGGAACTGGCCGCCACCCCGCTGATCAGCCGCGAGGAGGGTTCCGGCACCCGCGAATACCTCGCCCGGGCCCTCGCCTCCCTCGCCCGCCCCCTCATGGAGCTCTCCTCCACCACGGCCATCAAATCCGCGGTCGCGGCCGGCGCCGGCCCCGCCGTCCTCAGCTCCCTGGCCGTGGCCCCCGAACTCCGCACCGGGACCCTCAAACAGGTCAAGATCCGCGACCTGCCTCTCACTCGCTCCCTCCGCCTCATCACCTCCTCCTCCCGTCCCGCGACCCCGACCACCCAGACCCTCACCCGTATCGCGTCCGGCGCATGATTTCTGCTCACAGAATGAGCGGATGGGCTGACGCTTTTTCGTTTTCACGGCTTCGATCGCAAGATCGGCTGTCAATGTCCATTCTCTGCTCATTCACTGTTCACTGCTATTCGTCGGCCTTCTGATTTCAGGTGTCCTTCCTGGTCGCGGCAGGTTTCTGTTTCTGGGGTGTTTCCGTCCGCTGGCCGTGTCAGGCCTTGGGGATGGCGTGCGCGGTCGCGGATGAATTTGAATGTCCGCGAATGGTCCACCCCTGGAAAATGTGGCCCGTGATCGGGCTGTGTGATGGAAGGTCGGAATACGTGAGAACCCTCAAGACCGCTGTGGTGTCGGGCGCGGCCCTCTCGCTGGCGCTGCTGGGCGTCGGGCTCCCGGCGGCGCAGGCGACGGCGCAGACGGCCGGGCGGGGCGGCGACTCGGTGGTGACCGGGAACAAGAGCGGCAAGCTCACCGTCACCAAGGTCAGCAGGACCAAGGTGAGCGGCCGCAACCACCCGGGCGTCAAGGGCACCGGCAAGCGGTCCAGCAGCAAGGGCGTCGACTACAAGCGCAAGCCGCCGAAGAACCTGAAGATGCTGGACGCCAGCTCGCCCGCCAAGCTCGCGCGGAACATCATTGGCGCCGACAACCGCTACCAGATCAACCCGACCAACTGGTGGCCCGCCAGCGCCACGGGACTCGTCACCTTCACCATGCCCAACGGGCAGACGGCGGGCTGCACGGCGTTCCTCTACGCCCACAACGCCATCGCGACCGCCGGCAAGTGCGTCTACATGCACGACGCCACCTACGGGCACGGCTGGAACACCAACTGGGTCTTCTACCCGGCCCGCAACGGCTCGACCTCGCCGTTCGGCTCCTGCGGCTACAAGCACTACCGGACGAGCACCAGCTGGGTCAACAACGCCGACGAGCACTACAACTGGGGCGGGGTCGAGCTCAACTGCAACGTCGGCGTCACCGCCGGCTACCTGGGGCTCCGCACCACGACCGCCTCCCTCACCGGGACGTGGACGACCCTCGCCGGCTACCCCAACGACAAGCCCTGGGGCACGCTCTGGGCGGCGCAGGGAAGCATCTCCAGCACCTCGACCTACAACCTCTTCTACGGCATCGACACCTCCGGCCAGACCGGCGCCGCCCTCCGCGACAACGACACCTGGGCCATCGGCATCCACACCGTAGGCACCACCTCCTACAACCAGGGCGTCCGCATCACCCAGAGCATCTACAACAGCCTGACCAACCTCGCCACCCTCTAACACCCTCCCAACCTCCACCCCCAGCCCAACCAGCGACCGGCCCGCCCCCGCGAGGCCGGTC
>NZ_BAAGZI010000376.1:0-5751 GCF_054778695.1 Actinocorallia lasiicapitis | reverse complement strand
GGCGGTGGTGGGGGGAGTGGCGGTTGGGGTTGGTGGGGCGGGGGTTGGGAGGGTTTCGTTCTGGCTGGATGAGGCCGCTACGGTCAGCATGGTTCGGCGGGGGTATTCCGAGCTGTGGTGGGCTGTCAGTGAGCATCTTGATCTGGTGCATGGGCTGTATTACCTGCTGATGAAGGTGTGGGGCGGCTGGTTCGGGGTGAGTGAGATCTCGTTGCGGGTGCCGTCCGTGCTCGCGACCGGGGTGGCCGCGGCCGGGGTGGTGGTGGTCGGGCGGCGGTGTGGTGGTGAGGCCGTGGGGGTGCTCGCCGGGTTCGTCTATGTGGCGAGTGTGCCTGTTTCGCGATATGCGCAGGAAGCTCGGCCTTATGCCCTGGTGACGGCCGTCGCGGTGCTCGCCACCTATGCGTTTCTGCGGATCGTCGCCGATGACGGGCGGCGTTGGGTCGTCTTGTACGGGGCGCTTGTTCTGGTGGTCGGGCTGTTGAACGTCTTCGCGCTGCTGCTCGTCGTCGCGCACGCGATCACGTTGCTGATCGCGCGGCCCACCGCGCGGACGGTGTCGGCGTGGTGGCTGGCCGCCGGGACTGCGCTTGCGGCATTGGTCCCTTTCATCCTGGCGGTCTCCGGCCAGCGCGAGCAGATCTCCCGGATCCCCCCGGCCCGGCTCGGCGACCTGCCGGACGCCGCCCTCTTTCTGGCCGGCGGCCCTGTCCCGCTCGCCCTCTTCGCCCCGCTGATCCTGCTCGCCGTC
The DNA here is from genome assembly GCF_054778695.1 of Actinocorallia lasiicapitis. Taxonomy (NCBI): domain Bacteria; kingdom Bacillati; phylum Actinomycetota; class Actinomycetes; order Streptosporangiales; family Thermomonosporaceae; genus Actinocorallia; species Actinocorallia lasiicapitis. Next base: position 5,000 of record NZ_BAAGZI010000376.1, on the reverse strand, counting down.
CTCAGCCCCAAAGGCCGCGAACACATGCCCGCCCGCGAAAACCGTGGGGGGTTGGGAGTTCGGGGGGTGGCGGGGGTGTGGGCGGCGGTGCCGGGGTTGGTGCTGGTGGGGGTTTCGATGGTGGGGACGCCGGTCTACCGGGAGAGGTATCTGGTGTTCTGTCTGCCTGCGGTGGCGTTGCTGGTGGGGAGTGGGCTGGCGCGGCTCGGGCGGGTGAGGGTGGTCGCCGGGGTCGTGGCGGGGATGGTTCTGGTGGCGGTGCCCGGGCAGGTGCGGATCAGGGAGGCGGACGAGCGGAACGACGATCTGCGGACGCCCGCGCGGATTCTCGGGGAACTGGGGAGGGCCGGGGACGGGATCGTGTTCGTCAAGCCGCAGATGCGGTGGCGGGCGGCCGCCTACGCCGAGGGGTATGCGGGGCTTGCGGATCTGATGCAGCTCGTCTCGCCTGTCGAGGCCGGGGATCTGGTCGGTGTGGACGTCGACCTGGCGGAGTTGCGGCTGCGGCTGCGCGGGATGCGGCGCGTGTGGGTGATTCAGGACGCGGAGCCGTGGGGGTTGCCGCGCTGGGCGGAGGCTCGACTGCGGGTGGTCAGGACGCATGGGCCGAGCACCGTCGCAGGTGAATGGAACTATCCGGGCGGCCGGCTGACCCTGTTGACCCGCCTGCCGTAGGGGTGTGCTGGTTTGGCTGGTTACCAGCCGGTTAGGTTCGGGGGATGCGACGACTAGCCGCGGCCCTGGTGCTGCTGGTGACGCTGGCGGCCTGCCAGGACACCGAGGAGCCGACGCCCGACAAGAGCGCGCCGAGCAAGAGCGCGAAACCGCCCGTGGCGGCCGGGACCCACCGGGTCAAAATCGACGTGGGGACCTTCGGGCACCGCGAGTACCTGCTGCGGGTGCCCGCCGGGGCGAAGCGGGCCGCGCCGCTGGTGGTGGCGTTGCACGGCGGGGCCAGCAGCGCCCAGCAGTTCCAGAAGCAGAGCGGGTTCGACGACGTCGCCGACGACGCCAAGTTCGTGGTCGCCTATCCGGACGGGTTCGCGTTCAGCTGGAACGCGGGCGGCTGCTGCGGGCCCGCGAAGATCGGGAACCTCGACGACGTCGGGTTCCTCAAGAAGATGATCGAGCGGCTGGTCGACCAGGGCGTCGCCGACCCCGAACGGATCTATGTGACGGGGTTCTCCAACGGCGGCGGGATGGCCTACCGGCTGGCCTGCGAGGGCCCCGGACGGGTGCGGGCGATCGGCGTGGTGTCCGCGGCGCTGATCATCGACTGCGCGCCGTCACGGCCGGTCTCCGCGATGATCGTCCATGGGACGGCCGACCGGTCGGTCCCCTACGCGGGCGGCAGCCGCCGCGACGTCGACGACGCCCGCCCCTTCCCGCCCTTCCGCACCTCGGTCGACTTCTGGCTGAAGAAAGATCGTCTCGGCGCGCTGAAACGGGACGGCGACTGCGAGCAGAGCGAGGGGTCGGTTACGGTTCGGGTGTGCGTCCGGCGCGGCGGAACCCATGAGTGGCCGCAGGGGATGGCGCGTGAGCTGTGGGATTTCTTCCGCAATCTGACGTGAAGACTTTTCATGTTTTACTGATCTGTGGCAGTGTGACGTCATGGACCTCAAGGCGCGCTACGACTCCGCGACCGCGGAGCTCGACCCCCCGTTCGCGATCGTCGATCTGGAGGCCTTCCGGTCGAACGCCGCCGATCTGGTGCGGCGCGCCAACGGCAAGCCGATCAGGGTGGCCAGCAAGTCCGTCCGGGTGCGGTCGCTGCTGGAAGAGGTCCTGGCCATGGACGGCTACGCCGGGGTCATGGCGTTCACCCTGCCCGAGGCGCTCTGGCTCCACTCCCACCGGATCAGCGACGACATCCTCGTCGCCTATCCGACGGTCGACCGGGGCGCGCTGCAGCGGCTCGCCGCCGACGAGGAGACCGCGCGGGTGATCACCGTAATGGTCGACTGCGTCGAGCATCTGGAGCTGCTGCCGTCCGGCGGGCACCCGATCCGGGTCTGCGTCGACCTCGACGCCGCCTACCCGCTGTTCGGCGGGAAGGTCAAGGTCGGGGCGCGCCGCTCGCCCGTCGAGACCCCCGCCCAGGCCGCACGGCTCGCCGAGGAGATCGTCAAGCGGCCGCATCTGCGGCTGGTCGGGCTGATGGCCTATGAGTCGCAGATCGCCGGGGTCGGCGACAGGCCCGCGGGCCACCCGCTCAAGGGGCGGGCGATCCAGGCGCTCCAGGCCCGGTCGCGGGTCGAGCTGGCGCGACGTCGCGGGGAGATCGTCAAGGCCGTCGGGGAGGTCGCCGAGCTGGAGTTCGTCAACGGCGGCGGCACCGGATCCATCGAGTGGACCGTCGCGGAGAAGGCCGTCACCGAGGTCGCGGCCGGGTCGGGGCTGCTGCTCCCCCATCTGTTCGACCACTACCGCGCCTTCACCGGACGGCCCGCCGCGCTGTTCGCGCTGCACGTCGTCCGGCGGCCGGGGCCCGGGGTCGCGACCTGCCTCGGCGGCGGCTATCTGGCGTCCGGTCCTGCCGACGCGCTGCGCCTCCCCCAGCCGTATCTGCCCGCCGGGCTCAAGTTCACCGGGCTCGAGGGAGCCGGTGAGGTCCAGTCGCCGCTGATCGGCCCCGGCGCCGACGCCCTGGAGATCGGCGACCGGGTCTGGTTCCGGCACACCAAGGCCGGTGAACTGTGCGAGCGCTTCGAGGCCGTACATTTGATCGAGAACACGACCATCAGCTCCACCGTCCCCACCTACCGGGGCGAGGGGCAGACCTTCCTTTAATCCGGAGGTGCCGCTTTGGCTCCGGTGGCCCTCGACTGCGCACGCATGCCCCTGCACCCCGACGGGCTGGACGTCTTCCTGTCCGGGCAGGTGTTCATGGACATGATCTTCACCGGGCTGCCGGGGCTGCCCCCGCCCGGCAGCGAGCTGATCACCGACGGGCTGGGCTCGGCGCCCGGCGGGGTCGCCAACATGGCCGTCGCGATGAGCCGGCTCGGGCTGCGGGTCGGGCTGGCCGCGCCGTTCGGCGACGACCTGTTCGGCTCCTACCTGTGGCGGACCCTCGCCGAGCAGGAAGGGGTCGATCTGGCCTGGTCGCGGCGGATCCCCGGCTGGTCGTCGCCGGTGACGGTCTCCCTGGCCTATGACGCCGACCGGAGCATGGTCACCTATGTGAAGCCGCTGGCCGACGCCGAGCTGGAAGCGCCGCCGTGCGCCAGGACCTGCATCGTCGACATCGCCCAGCCCGTCCCGGAATGGGCACGCAAACTCCGCGCCGCCGGCGGGCTGGTCTTCGCCGACCTCGGCTGGGACCCCACCGAGACCTGGTCGGCCGACGTCCTCGACCGGCTCCGCGACGTCGACGTGTTCCTGCCCAACGCCGTCGAGGCGATGGCCTACACCCGGACGGGGTCGGCGGCCGAGGCGCTCGAGAAACTGTCGGTGCTCGTCCCTACCGTGGTGGTGAAGTGCGGGGCCGACGGGGCGCTCGCCGCGTCCGGGGAGGAGCGTGCCGGTGCTCCCGCGCTGCCCGTCGAGGCCCTCGATCCGACCGGAGCCGGCGATGTGTTCGCCGCCGCGTTCGTCTTCGGCACCCTCGCCGGATGGGAGCTGGAGCAGCGGCTCCAGTTCGCGAACCTGTGCGCGGGGCTGTCGGTGCGGCACTACAGCGGCTCGCTCGGCGCGCCCTGCTGGGCCGAGATCGCGGCGTTCGGGGAGTCGGGGGAGGTCCCCGCCGACGTCCTCGACACCTACTCCTTCGTCGTGCCCTACATCCCCGAGACGGAGATCGACAGCGGGCCCGAGACCGTCGCCAGGGCCCAGCCCACCTTGCGTAGCATGGGCCTGTGAAGATCGCGATCGTCGGCGCGGGCAGCGGCTACATGCCCGGGATCATCCGGGGCGTGCTGCACCGGGCCACCGAGCTGCGCGGCGCCGAACTGGCCTGCTACGACCCCGACCAGCCCGCCCAGCAGACCATGGCGCGGCTGGCCCGCGGGATGCTCAAAGGGCTGTGCGCCGTCACCGAGCACGCCACGCTGCGGGGCGCGCTCGACGGGGCCGACTTCGTGTTCACGACCTTCCGGCCCGGCGGGATGCGGGCCCGCCACCTCGACGAGGCGATCCCGCTCGCCCACGGGATGGTCGGCCAGGAGACGGCGGGGCCTGGCGGCTTCCTCATGGCCTGCCGTTCCGTGCCCGTCCTGCTGGAGATCGCCGAACTGGCGCCCGACGACGCCTGGATCATCAACTACACCAACCCGACCAGCATCGTCACCGACGCCGTCCACCAGCGGTTCCCCGGCCGACGGATGATCGGGCTCTGCGACCAGTCCGTCGGGGACACCGAAATGTGGGAGGAACTGCTCGGCCTCCAGGGGCTCGAAGCCGACTGGATCGGGACGAACCACTTCACCTGGGCGTCACGGGTGCGGCACGACGGGCGGGAGCTCGACCTGCCCGCCTTGCTGGACGCGCTGGAGCCGCCCGACGGCGGGGCGACCCCCTGGCGCGACCCGTCCCGGATGGCGGAGCTCGGCAAGGTGCTCGGCTATCTGCCCAACAGCTACGCCAAGTACTACTTCTTCCACGACGAGGTCGTCGGCGAGCTGCGGGCCAAGGGCACCACGCGCGCCCAGGACATCCTCGCCACGCTACCCGCCTTCATGGAACAGATCACGACAGAGTCCTACAAACCGGACCCAGATCCGAGCCGGGAGCGAGGCGGCGGCGAACACGGCGAGTTCGCCATCGACACCATCTGCGCCATCGCGGGGAACGAGAACCGGCGGCTCATCCTCAACGTGCCCAACACCGGCGGCGCGATCCCCTCGCTGCCCGCCGACGCCATCGTCGAGATCCCCTGCCTGGTCGGCGCGGACGGGCCCGCCGTCCTGCCGATGCCCGACATCCCGCCGCCGACGCGCGGGCTGACCCAGTCCGTCGCGGCCTACGAACGGCTCGCGAGCCGCGCCGCCACCCTCGGC
>NZ_BAAGZI010000375.1:0-5751 GCF_054778695.1 Actinocorallia lasiicapitis | reverse complement strand
CCCCCTCCACCACCCTCACCCTCTTCCCCCAACCCGGCCGCTACAGCCTCGGCCGCACCTACCGCTGACCTGAACGCAGGGCCAACACGGGCACACCAAGCTCGCCATCCGGCAACATGGCGTTACCCCCACCCGCGCCCCGCCAGAGGCACCCCACCCCACCCCCAACAAGATCCCCTCGAGCTGCGGCGAAGCGACCGTTCGGACGGGCTCAACCCGTCAACACGCCGCAGTTCGACGCGATCAAGGCAGGTAGGCGGTCGCAGGACGACGGAGACGAACACGGAACGCTGGGCCGACGTCGCCAGCCAAGATCCCCTCGACCTGCGGCAAAGCGACCGCTTGAAGAGCCCCAAACCGTCAACACGCCGCAGCTCGACACGATCAAGGCCGGCGCGTAGTTGCAGAACGAGATCGGCGAGGACGGAACGCCGCGCGGACGACAACGCAGGCAAGATCTCAGCGAGCTGCGACGAAGCGACCGTTCGGAGGGGCTCAACCCGTCAACACGCCGCAGTTCGACGCGATCAATGCGGGTGAGTAGCCGTAGGACGACGGGGACGAGCACGGAACGCTGGGCGGACGTCGCCAGCCAAGATCCCCTCGACCTGCGGCAAAGCGACCGCTTGAAAGGCCCAAACCGTCACCATGCCGCAGGTCGACGCGATCAAAGCGGATGCGTAGTTGCAGGGCGAGGTGGGCGAGGACTGCGCGCTGGGCTGACGTCGCCGCACGCAAGATCCCGACGAGCTGCGGCAAAGCGACCGTTCGGACCGGCTCAAACCGTCAACACGCCGCAGCTCGACACGATCAAGGCCAGCGCGCAGCCGTAGGACAGCACGGACGAGTACGGAACACCGGGCAGACGTCACCAGACAAGATCCCCTCGACCTGTAGCGAAGAGATCGTTCGAAGAAGCCCAAACCGTCAACGTGCCGCAGCCCGACACGATCGTGGGTGGCGCGCAGCCGTAGGACGGCGGAGACGAACACGGAACGCGGGGCGGACGTCGCCAAGAAGAGCTCCCTCGACCTGCGGCAGCGCACCGTTTGAAGGGACCCAAGCCGTCACCATGCCGCAGCTCGACGCGATCAATGCGGCGCGTAGTTGCAGGTCGAGGTAGACGAGGGCAGTGCGCTGGCTGACGTCGCACGCAAGATCCTGACGAGCTGCGGCAAAGCGACCGTTCGGACCGGCTCAAACCGTCAACACGCCGCAGCTCGACACGATCAAGGCAGGTAGGCGGTCGCAGAACAGCGGGGACGAACACGGAACACGGGGCGGACGTCGCCAAACAAGATCTCCTCGACCTGCGACGAAGCGACCGCTTGAAGGGGCCCAAACCGTCAACACGCCGCAGGTCAGCACGATCAAGATCGGCGCGTAGTGGCGGAACGAGATCGGCGAGGACGAAACGCCGCGCGGACGTCAACGCAGGCAAGATCTCAGCGAGCTGCAACGAAGCGACCCTTCGGAAGGGCTCGAAACGTCGATATGGCACAGCTCGACGCGATCAAGGCGGGCACGTAGTTGCAGGGCGAGGTGGGCGAGGACGGCACGCTGGGCTGACGTCGCCGCACGCAAGATCTCGACGAGCTGCGGCAAAGCGACCGTTCGGACGGGCTCAAACCGTCAACACGCCGCAGCTCGACACGATCAAAGCGGGCGCGTAGTTGCGGGGCAAGGTGGGTGAGGACGGAATACGGGGCGGATGTCGCCAGACAAGATCTCCTCGACCTGCGGCAAAGTGACCGTTTGGAGGGGCCCGGACCGTCGACACGCCGCAGGTCGACGCGATCAAGGCCAGCGCGCGGCCGTAGGGCGACGGGGACGAGAGCGGAACGCGGGGAGGAGTCGCCAGGCAAGATCCCCTCGAGCTGCGGCGAAGCGAGCGTTTGGAGGGGCTCAGACCGTCAACACGCCGCAGCTCGACACGATCAAGGCGGGCGCGTAGTTGCGGGGCGAGGTGGGCGAGGACGGAATACGGGACGGACGTCGCCAGACAAGATCCCTCGACCTGCGAGGAAGTGACCGCATTGGGCCCAAGCCGTCACCATGCCGCAGCTCGACATGATCAAAACGGGCGCGTAGGTGCAGGGCGAGGTAGGCGAGGAGAGTGCGCTGGCTGACATCGCACGCAAGATCCCGACGAGCTGCGGCAAAGCGACCGTTCGGAAGCGCTCAAACCGTCAACACGCCGCAGCTCGACACGATCAAGGCCAGCGCGCAGCCGCAAGGCGACGAGGACGAGCACGGAAACGCCGGGGCGGGCGTCACGAGACAAGATCTCAACGAGCTGCGACGAAACGACCGTTCGGAGAGGCTCGAAACGTCGATATGGCACAGCTCGACCTGATCAAGGCGGGCACGTAGTTGCAGGGTGAGGTGGGCGAGGACGGCGCGCTGGCTGACGTCGCCGCATGCAAGATCCCGACGAGCTGCGGCAAAGCGACCGTTCGGACGGGCTCAAACCGTCAACACGCCGCAACTCGACACGATCAAGGCGGGCGCGCAGCCGCAGGGCGACGGGGACGAGCACGGAACGCGGGGCGGACGTCGCCAGACAAGATCCCCTCAACCTGAGGCACAGCGCCGCTTGAAGGCACCCAAGCCGTCACCATGCCGCAGCTCGACATGACCAAAGCGGGCGCGTAGGTGCAGGGCGAGGTAGGCGAGGACAGTGCGCTGGCTGACATCGCATGCAAGATCCCGACGAGCTGCGACAAAGCGACCGTTCGGAGAGGCCCAGACCATCAACACGCCGCAACTCGACACGATCAAGGCCAGCGCGCAGCCGCAAGGCGACGAGGATGAGCACGGAAACGCCGGGCGGGCGTCACCACACAAGATCTCGGCGAGCTGCGACGAAGCGACCGTTCGGAGAGGCCCAGACCATCAACATGCCGCAGATCGACGCGATCAAGACCGGCGCGTAGTGGCGGAACGAGATCGGCGAGGGCGGAACGCCGCACGGGCGTCAACGCAAGCAAGATCTCAACGAGCTGCGACGAAGCGACCGCTTGGAAGGGGCCCAAACCGTCAACACGCCGCAGCTCGACACGATCAAGGCGGGCGCTTAGTTGCGGGGCGAGGTGGATGAGGACGGAATACGGGGCGGACGTCGCCAGACAAGATCTCCTCGACCTGTGGCAAAGCGACCGCTTGGAGGGGCCCAAACCGTCAACATGCCGCAGGTCGACGCGATCAAGGCGGGCGCGCAGCTGTAGGGCGACGGGGACGAGGGCGGAACGCGAGGCGGAGTCGGCAGGCGAGATCCCCTCGAGCTGCGGCGAAGTGACCGTTTGAAGGGGCTCCGACCGTCAACACGCCGCAGGTCGAGGTGATCAAGGCGGGCGCGTAGGTGTATGGCGAGATGCGGGCGAGGACGGCACGCTGGCTGACGTCGTCGCATGCAAGATCCTGACGAGCTGCGGCGAAGTGACCGTTCGGAGAGGCTCAAACCGTCAACACGCCGCAGGTCGACACGATCAAGGCCAGCGCGCAGCCGCAGGGCGACGAGAACGAGCACGGAACGTCGGGCGGGCGTCACCACACAAGATCTCGGCGAGCTGCGACGAAGCGACCGTTCGGACGGGCTCAAACCGTCAACATGCCGCAGGTCGACGCGATCGAGGCCGGTGCGCAGCTGTAGGGCGACGGGGGCGAGGGCGGAACGCGGGGTGGATGTCGTCAGGCTAGATCCGCTCGAGCTGCGGCGAAGTGACCGCTTGGAGGGGCTCAGACCGTCAACATGCCGCAGGTCGACGGGATCAAGGCGGGTGCGTAGGTGTGGGGCGAGAGGCGGGTGAGGACGGCGTGCTGGGCTGACGTTGCCGCAGGCAAGATCTTGGCGAGCTGCGGCGAAGCGACCGTTTGGGGGGCGCGAACCGTCAACATGGCGCGGGTCGATGCGATCAAGCGGGGGTCGATGCGGGGGCCAAGCGGGCGTGGGTCGTGGGTGGGGTCTGGCGGGGAAGGGGAGTCGATGTGGAGTGGGGGTTAGGCGCCTCGGGAGTATTGGTGGGGGGTTAGTTCTTCGATGAGGGCTTCGGTTTCTGGTTGGAGGAGGTCCAGGGGGGTGCGGGAGCGGAGGTCTTCGATGACGGACTGGACGGAGGGGAGGTCGCCGGTGGCGTCGGTGGCGCGGAGGAGGTCGCGCCAGAGGCCCTCGTCCTCGGGAGCCAGGAGGAGGCCGGTGCGGGCGGCTGTGACCGCGGAGCGGGGGTCGCGGTCGTCCAGGCGGATGACGGTGAGGCGGTGGGCGGCGTCGGAGACGCGGGCGATGGTCTCGAACTCGACGGTGTCGGTGGCCAGCCAGGCGTAGCGGCCCTTCGGGCGCGGCGACATCAACGGGCCGCGGACCAGGTCGAGGGCGTGGGAGAGGAACGCCTGCTCGTTCTGCGCTTCCGCGGCCGAACGCCACAGGAGGAAACGGAACTCCTGCCAGTCGACGCGGACCTGCGAACCGAGACGGATTCGTCCGCGTTCGTCCGTGTACAGGTTGGGACGTCCCCGGGCGTCGCGGCCCAGCCAGTCCGACGCCATCGCGAGGGTCGCGTCGCGGGCGCCCGCGGTGATGCCGCGCGGCCAGATCGCGCCCGACAGGACCGTCGGGTGGACGCCGCCCGGATGTGTGGCCAGGTAGGCGAGGACTTCGGTGCAGATGTCGCGGCGGGCGTCGTCGATCGGGCCGGACGCGGTGACGCTGATCGGGCCCAGCAGCCGGATGTCCGCGACGGGGGTCTCGCCCGTCGATTCGGGACGTTCCGGGGTGGGCAGCGGGACGCCGTCCTGGCGCGTCGCCGTCGTGAACAGCCGGGCGACGGCCCGGTACTGCGGTTCGCTGATCCGCTGCGCGTCCACCTCGAAGCCGAGGACGCCCGCGGAGAGCAGGCCGTTCTCGTCGATGGTCCAGTGCCAGGTGGCGTCCTCGACGTGGCCGGCGACGATGAACCCCGCCGACAGGCGACGTCCGGTGCGCGCCAGCCCGACCAGGCGCTGCGCGTCGGCCCGCGACGGCTGATCCGCCATGATCAAGTAGTGGGGCATCCACGCTTCGCCCGACACGCCCCGGCAGCGGCCGGTGAGGACGGAGTCGGTGCCGGCCGCGTCCAGGGCCGCCTTGACCTGCGCGGTGCGCGCCTCCATCTCGGGGATCGCCTGCTCGAGGGTGGGGTGGCAGTGGATCCGGCCGGGAGCGATCGCGCGCAAATCGTCGCCGAAACCGACGAGCGTGAGCCGCATGTGGTCCGACCAGGCGCTGGTGGCGAGCTCGACGGCGATCGCGGCGAGCGCGGCCTTCCGCTGGTCGGTGGGGCCGTCCAGGCAGATCAGGCCGTGCGCCGCCTCCAGGTCGGCGAGGACACGGCCGCCGTCGTCGGTGCCGAGCGAGATCAGACCCGGGTAGGGGGCGAGGACGTCGGCGAAGTCGCGCGGCTGCAACGGATCGAGGACGGACGGGTTGAGCCGCCACACCTGGCCGCCGTCGTGCGCCTGCCACGGGGACGGCGGGCTGGGGTCGGCGGGCGCGATCCACAGGTCGAGGCTGTGGCTGCCCAGGTGGATGCCGTACACGGTCGGCAGGGTGCGGTTCTGCGCGGCGAGGCCCTTGGACAGCAGCCGCAGCCCGAGGTCGAGGATGCGGACGCCCGCCGGGTCCGCGCCGATCCGGAGCGCCTGCTCGGCGTCGGCCGCGTCGCCGCCGGGACGGTCGATCATCCGCCCGTGCGGCCGGTTCAGCAGCTGGATCCG
>NZ_BAAGZI010000374.1:0-5776 GCF_054778695.1 Actinocorallia lasiicapitis | reverse complement strand
CCGACAGCGCCGCCGCGACGGTGTCGAACGCGCCGCCACCCTGCAGCGCCAGCCCGAGGACGGCCGCGACCAGCGCGTCCACCGGCCCCGGCGCGGCGAGATCGGCCAGATCGACCAGCGACACCCCGTCACCGAACGCCGCGCCCGATCGCGCCCCCACCTCCAGCGCCAGCCGTGACTTGCCGATCCCGCCGGTGCCCGTGAGGGTCACCAGCCGGGAACCGGCCACCAGCACGGCCAGTTCGGCGAGATCGTCGGCGCGGCCGACGAACGGGCTCTCCGCGCGGGGCAGCGTGGCCATGTCCTTCTCCTCGATGAGCCGGGGCCTGACCTGTCGTGGGGCGGGGGCTAGCCGCCGGGCGGGTTCTCCGTCACCCAGGTGGCGATCTGCGCGCGGGAGGAGAACGCCAGCTTGGCGAGGATGTTCGACACGTGCCGCGCCACCGTGGCCTGGCTGATCGTCAGCTCCTCGGCGATCCTGCGGTTCGACAGCCCCTTGGCGACGAACCGGGCGATCTCGGTCTCGCGGTCGGTGAGTGAGCTCGGCGGCCGCACCGGGGCCGCCGTCGCGACCAGCGGCAGCTCCGTCTGCGCCACGATCGAGTCGATGACCCGGTTCCACGGCAGCGCCAGGCCCTGCGCCCACAGCCGGTTGGTCTCCGCCTGGCCGAGCACCCGGGTCGCGGGCTCCAGCACCTGCCGGGACCGCACCCCCGCGCCCGGCAGCTCACGCGTGCCCATCCGCTCGCGCTGCGCCGCGGCCGCCGCCGCCAGCGGCACCGCCCTGGCATGGTCGTCGTTGCGGACGCACAGCAGCGCGATGGTCTCGACCAGCTCGGCCGCGAACCCGCGCCCGCCCAGCCCCTTGCACAGCTCCAGGCCCTGCCGCAGCCACTGGTCGGCGGTGACGTGGTCGCCGGAGTTCAACGCGACCCGGCCCAGACCGATCATCGCCCTGATCCTGTCGCCCCGGTAGTCCAGTGGCAGGATCGGATCGTTGAGCAGGGCGTGCGCCGTCTGGTAGTGCTTGCGCGCCGCCCGCAGATCGCCCCGGTCCTCCGCGAGCCCGGCCAGGCCCAGCTCGGCGATGGCGGGGCCCCAGTCGTTGCCGTAGTCCTGGACGAGCAGCATCTGCTCGTAGTACTCCCGCGCCTCCCTGACGCGCCCCGCGTGCTCGGCCACCAGCGCCTGACCCCACCGGACGCCCGCCATCGTGATCACGTCGTCGTTCTGCTCGGCCAGCTTGTAGGCCTCCTCCAGCGGCAGCCCGCCCGGCACCTCCGTCACGGCCGCCACCATCGACGCCATCAGCAGGCCGTCACGGCCGTCGGGGCCCTCGTCGGACCGGCACAGCGGGATCGCCTCCGCGACGGCCTCGGCCGCCGCGGTGTAGTTGCCCGCGAACAGCTCGATCGCCCCGCGCATCGCCTTGACCGTGCCGAGCAGCCCGGCGGGGGCGTCGGAGACCGCTTCGAACAGCCGGTCCATGGCCTTGAGGTACTCCTCGTAGCCGCCGTGCATACAGACGCTCCACCGGCCGTTCGCCAGCATCCGCAGCCCGATCTCCGGATACCCCTCGGCCGCCGCGAACGACAGCGCGGCCGGGATGTTGCGCCGCACCCCCTCGGCGACCGCCAGCCACCCGTTGAGCACCAGCCGGCTCTCCGCACCGCGGCCGCTGGCGAGCTGGTACATCGTGGCGGCGAGCGCGGTGATGGAGTGCAGATGGCGCAGCCGGAGCGCGTGCTCGTCGCCCTCGGCGCACAGCCGCTGCCGCGCGTAGTCGCGGATCGTGTCGAGCATCCGGTAGCGGAACCTGTCGCCGAGCATCCCGTCGACCTGGATGAGCGACTTGTCGACCAGTTCGGCGGTCGAGCCGAGCAGATCGCCGATGCCGTCGCAGACCTGCTCGGCCAGGTCGATGATCCAGCCGCCGCGGAACACCGACAGCTGCTGCAGCAGACGGCCGGCGTCGGGGGAGAGCGAGGCGTAGCTCCACTCGACGGTCGCCCGCAAGGTCTGGTGCCGGACGGGCGCCGTGCGCGGCCCGCTGTTGAGCAGCGCGAAACGGTCGGTGAGACGGTCGTGGATCTGCCGGACCGACAGGACCCGCGTCATCGCCGCGGCCAGCTCGATCGCCAGCGGGATGCCCTCCAGGTCGACGCAGAGCCGCAGGACGGTCCGTGCCTCGGTCTCCGACCAGACCAGCCCCGGATCGGCGGCCTTGGCCCGCTCCGTAAACAGGATCTCGGCCTCGCTCCTGCCGTCCGGCCCCGGCCGCAGGGCCAGCGGTGGGACGCGCCACAGCGTCTCACCGGGGATCCGCAACTGCTCGCGGCTGGTCGCCAGGACCGTCAGATCCGGGCAGGCGGCGAGCAGATCGGCCGTGAACTGGGCGACGTGGCCGATGAGGTGCTCGCAGTTGTCGAGCACCAGCAGATGGCGGCCGCCGGCCAGCGCCCTGGTCACCGCCGCCATCGCGGTGCCGCTGTACCGGTCGAGACGCAGGGTGTGGGCGACGCGCTCGGTGAGCGCCCCCACGTTGTCCAGGTCGGCGAGCTCCACCAGCCACACGCCGTCACTGAACGCGTCGTGGACCTCCTCGGCGACGCGCAGCGCGAGCCTGGTCTTGCCGATTCCGCCCGGCCCGCTCAGCGTGACCAGGCGGGTGGCGGCGACGAGTTCGGTGAGCTCCTCGATGTCGTCATCACGTCCCACGAAGGAGCTGACCGGCAAGGGCAGGGTGGGCATGGCACCTCGGGGGCGGTAGGCGACTGTGCTACCCCGAGTGTTTCACTGTGACGCCGATCTCGCAGGACAATCCGGACTCAAGGTGCGGCGACGATGAAGGTGCTGTTCCCGAAACCCACCTGGTCGCCGGGACGGACCCGGCCGGGCCCGGTGAGCCGCCAGCCGTTGACCCGGGTGCCGTTCATCGACCCCAGGTCGCTGATGGTCCAGCCGGCCGGATCGGCGAGGATCTCGGCGTGGAACCGGGACACCGTCAGGTCCGTCAGCACGAACTGGCAGCCGGGGGCGCGTCCGACGAGGATCCGCGGCTGCTCGCCCGGCGGCAGGATGAACCGCGGCAGCCGCGGGGTGCGCCACGCCGACTCGATCCTGGCCGTCGCGGCGGAGAACGACGAGATCGCGCCCGCGACCCTGTCGACGAGCCGGTGCCTGGACGGCAGGTCGTGCACCAGATCCTGGAGCTCGACCTCGTTGTGCGCCCGCAGCGCCTGGTCGACCCGGCGTTCGAAGGTGTCCTGGGACATCCGTCCCTCCGCCACCTGCTGGGCCAGATCGGCGAGGACCCGGTCGCGCTGCACGTCGGAAGCCCGTAGCGGGAAAGCGGGCGAACCGTCCATAGACGTGAGTATTCAGATCATCGACCGCCGTGTCCAGCCGAGCGTGAATCTCGGCCGGACACGACCTGACTCCTAGCGCGACAGGAGGTCGCGGGCGATGTGAGTGATCTGCAGCTCATCGGTGCCGGCGTAGATCTGGAACGCCTTCGCGTCACGCGCGAGCTGCTCCACCCGGTACTCCGACATGTAGCCGTTGCCGCCGAACAGCTGCACCGCCTCCATCGCCACCTCCGAGGCGGCCTGCGCCGAGTACAGCTTCATCGCCGACGCCTCCGCGAGGGTCGGGGTGCGGCCCGCCTTCTGCATCTCGACGTGGCGGAACACCATGTTCTGCACGTTGACCCGCGCCACCTCCATCTTCGCCAGCTTCAGCTGGATGAGCTGGTAGTCGGCGATCGGCTTGCCCCAGGCGACCCGCGACTTGGCGTAGTCCACCGACAGCCGCAGGCACTCCTCGATGACGCCCAGCGCCATCGCCGCGACACCCGCGCGCTCGGTCGTGAAGTTCGCCTTCGCCGACTCCTTGCCGGTGCCGCCGCCCTCCAGCAGCCGGTCGCGGCCCACCCGGACGTCCGACAGGAACAGCTCGCCGGTGGGGGAGGAGTGGCAGCCCATCTTCCGCAGCGGCTTCGACTGGACCAAGCCCTCCATCCCCGAGTCGAGCACGAAGCAGAGGATCTCGCGCTCCCGGATCGGACGGCCGTCGTCGAGCTTGGCGTAGAAGACGATCGTGTCGGCGTTCGGGCCGTTGGTGATGAAGGTCTTGTTGCCGTTGAGGATCCAGCCGCCCTCGCCGTCCTCCTTCGCGGTCGACTTCATGCCGCCGAACGCGTCCGAGCCCGAGTCCGGCTCGGTGATCGCCCACGCGCCGATCTTGTCGAAGGTCTGCAGGTCGCGGCCCCAGCGGAGCTTCTGCTCGACCGTCCCGCGCTTCATGATGGTGCCCGCGGCCAGGCCGAGCGAGACGCCCATGGCCGTCACCAGGCCGGGGGAGACCTTGCAGAGCTCCACGATCGGCAGCAGCGTGAACGCGGCGCTCGCGTCGCCCTTGTCCTGCTTCGGCTCGGGCGCGACGCCCGCCTTCTCCTTCTCGATCCGCGCGTCGAACGACGAGGCGGCCATGTCCCGCATCCCGAACGTGGTGTACAGGTTGCGGATCAGGTCGTACGGCAGCAGTTCCCCGGAGTCCAGCTCGTCGAGGACCGGCCGCACCTCCTTGCCGATCCAGTCGCGCACCATGTCCCGAACCATGATCTCGTCATCGTTCCACTCGATCACTGCACCGCCGCCTTCACCCAGGGAGTTCCACGTCCCCTAAGGAATAGCAGATCCTCAAGTAAGCGCTTACTGCCGACCTGGGGTCAGGCGGACATGAGGGTGCGCAGCCGGATGAGGGAGCGGGACAGCAGCCGGCTGACGTGCATCTGGGAGATGCCGAACTCCGCGGCGATCTCCGCCTGGGACTTGTTGGCGTAGAAGCGGAGCAGGACGATCCGCCGCTCCCGGTCGGGAAGGCGGTCCAGCGCCGGGCCGAGGGCGTGACGGCCCTCGATCAGCTCGAACGCCGGATCGAGCCGGCCGAGCAGATCCGACTCGGCGCGCTCGGACTCGTCGTCGAACGGGGAGTCGAGGGAGACCGTGTTGTAGTGGTCGCCCGCCGCGAGGGTCTCCAGGATCTCCTCCTCGCCGACGCCCACCGCGGCCGCCAGATCGGCGACGGTCGGCGCGCCGCGCAGCTGCTGGTTCAGCTCCGTCCGCGCCCGGTTGACGGCCAGGTGCAGCTCCTGGATCCGGCGCGGCGGGCGCAGCGCCCAGCTCCTGTCCCGGAAATGCCGTTTGATCTCGCCGAGGACCGTCGGCCCCGCGAACGCCGCGAAGTGGACGCCGCGGTCCGGGTCGAACCGGTCGATGGCCTTCACCAGGCCCAGCATCCCCACCTGGTACAGGTCCTCGGGGTTCTCGCCGCGGCCGTGGAAACGTGACGCCAGCCTGCGCACATAGCCGTCGCAGAGCTGGACGATCTCCTCACGGAGCCGGCCGCGGCGCGGATCTTCGGCGTCGAGGCGGGCCAGCACCGCGAGCCGGTCCTCGATCAGATCGTAGGTTCTGGTGGTCTCGGTCTGCGTGTCCGTGGGGGGCGTCATCTCGCCGGTCTCCCCCGAGAATCGCGTTTGTCACGCGTTTCCCGGAGAAAACCGCGAAACCGCAGGTCAGGGCAGGGAAAGAACGACCTGCTCGCAGAGCTCACGGGTGCGGAGCGGGCGATGTCACCCAGCCCGGCGAACCATCCCCATCGCGGCCCTGACCTCCCCGAGCGTCCGCTCCGCGACCTCCCGCGCCCGCAGGTTCCCCGCCCCGACGACCTCCCGCACCCGCGCGCGGTCGGCCGCCAGCTCGGCCCGCGCCGC
>NZ_BAAGZI010000373.1:0-5796 GCF_054778695.1 Actinocorallia lasiicapitis | reverse complement strand
CCCGACGGCTGCGGCTCCGGCACCTCCCACTCCTCACCCCACGGCGCCGCCTCCTCGCGCAGGCCCGCCGGATCGAGGACGAGCAGCGCCCGCGGCGGCGACGTGTCGATCAGCTCGCCGCGCCAGCGGCCGAAGCAGCGGCCCAGCGACTCACGCGAGATCCCCACCCAGTTGGCCAGCTCCGCGTGGGTGAGCGGCAACGGCACCCGGATCCCGCGCGGACCCCGCCGGCCGAACCGGAACGCCAGCTCCTGCAGATGGAACGCGAGCCGCTGCGCCGGGGTCCCGCCGCGCACCGCGTGCCTGCGTCCCGCGTACGTCCAACGGTTCGCGGTGTTGCGCATCAGCGCGTCGGTGATCCGCGGATTGGAGGCGATCATCGCGGCGAGTTTGCGGCTGTCGATGCGCAGCACGGTCAGCTCGGTGACCGCCGACAGCGTCGCGCGCTGCGGATGCCCCCACATCGCCAGATCGCACTCCAGATCGCCGGGACCCAGCAGATCGACGATCGCCTCGGTGCCGTCCTCCGCGTCCATCAGTTCCTTGACGAAGCCGTCGACGACGATCACCACGTCGCGTGCCGGCACTCCCTGGTGGCAGAGGGTCCCCCGGACCGGAACCTGCGCGAGATGACCGATCGCCAGCAGCCCCCGCCGCTCGGTCTCCCCCAGGTTCCACCAGAAGGTCCCCTCTCCTGGATCGCGAATCATCGAAACTCCCCGTTTCCGTCCGCCCGTGTCTCAAGGGAACCTCACGGTCGGCTCCGCGTCAGTAGCGGATGTGGCATTTTGCTGCGTCTACGGACACACCGCCGTCCAGGACGGCCATGCCATGCGCAAGGATGTGGGGCATGTACGACCGACGCGTGGTCCAGGACGAGGTTCGGGCGTCCCATGCCCGGCTGACCTCGGCACTCTCGTCACTGACCGAGACGCAGACGCGCGGCCCGTCAGCGCTGGACGGGTGGTCGCGCGGGCACGTCGTCCACCACATCGCCCGCAACGCCGACTCCTACTGGCGGCTGCTGGAATGGGCGCGCACCGGCGTCGAACGCCTCCAGTATCCGAGCGCCGAAGCCCGCGCCGCGGAGATCGAAACCGGCTCCGACCTGCCCGTCAGCGTGCTCGTCGCGGACAGCGCGAGCGCCGCGGCCCGGTTCGACGAGCAGGCGCGCACCCTGCCGGAGCCGGCGTGGGAGGCGATGGTCCGCTCGGTCTCGGGCTGGCCGCATCCGGCCTGGTACACCCTGTACCGCCGCTGGCGTGAGGTCGAGATCCATCTGGTCGACCTGGACGTCGGCTACACACCGGACGACTGGCCGCTCCCCTACGTCTCCTGGGAGCTTTCGGAGACGCTCGGCGCGTTCGCCGCGCAGGGCTCCCTGCCGGTCCGGACGGTCACCGCGACCGACCTCGGCCGGACTTTCGAGCTCTCCTCCTCGGGGCCTGATCTGGCGCTTCCGGCCCGTCCGCTGCTGGCCTACCTGTCGGGCCGCGGCCCCGCACCGTCCGCCGCGCCCGCGGCCCCGTCCTGGCCCACGGCACCCGCCGTCGATTGGAGCGTCCGATGACCTACACCGGCGATGTGACGGTCGGCGGCCCGGCCGACGTCCGCGAGCTCCCCGGCCTGTCGATCCACAAACTGGCCGTCGGCCCGTTCGACAACAACGCCTACCTGCTGCGCGACCACTCCACGGGCGACCAGATCCTCATCGACGCCGCCGCCGAACCCGACCGCCTCCTCACACTGATCGGCGACCGTCCCCTGTCCCGCATCGTCACCACGCACCGCCACCAGGACCACTGGCAGGCCCTCGCCGAGGTCGCGACGGCCACCAGCGCGGCCATCGTCGCCCACCCGCACGACGCCGACCCCCTCCCCCTCCCGGTCACCGACCCGGTGGTCCACGGCGACACCCTCTCCCTCGGCCCCCACACTCTCGAGGTCATCCACCTCCGCGGCCACACCCCCGGCAGCATCGCCCTCCTCCTCCGCCCGGAGAACGACCGCCCCCACCTCTTCACCGGCGACAGCCTCTTCCCCGGCGGCCCCGGCAACACCTTCGGCGACGCCGGCAACTTCCACCGCCTCATGACCGACCTCACCGACCGCGTCTTCACCCCCCTCCCCGACACCACCTGGTTCTACCCCGGCCACGGCGCCGACAGCACCCTGGGCCGCGAACGCCCCAACCTCCCCACCTGGCAAGCCCGCGGCTGGTGACCCCACCACCCCCGGAGTATCCTCAACGCCATGGGCACACCCAAAAACTCCATGTGACTTTGTGAAACCGCAGGTCGCGAAGTCTCCTCCCCACGCCCGTGGGGGTGCTCCGATGGTCCCTGCTCTGGTGCAGAGTTCTCAGCCCTCCTCCCCACGCCCGTGGGGGTGTTCCGCCGCTTCTGTCGCCTTCGCGGCATCTGTGCTTGTCTTCCCCACGCCCGTGGGGGTGTTCCGCTGATCCTGTTCAGTGCTCGGGCGGCACTGTTCTCTTCCCCACGCCCGTGGGGGTGTTCCGCGGTCGGCGCCCAGCGCGAGCATCCGCGAGTTCTCTTCCCCACGCCCGTGGGGGTGTTTCGTACCAGCAGCCGCTTGAGCGGCTGGAGTGCTTCTTCTCTATGTCCGTGAGGGTTCTGTACTGAGTTGGTAGGGCTCGGAGTGCGGCATTTTCTCCTGGTGGTTGTGGGGGGCGGGTAGTTGGTGGATGTGGTCGTTGGTTTGTGGGTCTCTGGTTGTTCTAGCGTGGGCTGGTTCTGGGTGGGGGTGGAGGTTGGTGGTTTGGTGGATCTTGAGGGGGTTTGGGGGCGTAGGATCCGGGGCGATGATCAGTGGCGGGAGAGTAGGGGTGGCGGCGTCATGATGGGTCGCACGCACGCGTTGTCCGGGTTGGCGATCTGGGCGGCGATCACCGTTCCGCTGGATCTGCCGCCTGCCAGTGTGGTGTTGGGTGGGGCGGTGTGTGCGGGGTCGGCGGTGCTGCCCGACATCGACCATCATGGGTCGCATATCGCGCGGACCTTCGGGCCGATCACGCGCGGGTTCGGGTGGGTGGTCGGGAAGGTCGCCGGCGGGCACCGGAACGGGACGCACTCGGCGCTCGGGGTCGGGCTGCTGGCCGCGGTGGTGTTCGGGGCGTCAGCGGTGTACACGCAGGATCTGGTGACGTTGCAGATCGGCTGCGGGATCACCGTGTTCATGCTGGTCGCCGGGCTGCTGTGGGGGCTGCTCGACCGGGGCAAGGGACGCGGCAAAGCCGCCTACAAGAAGCCCTGGCACGGGTTCCTGTCCATCATGGTCTGCGCCGTCGCGGTCACCGGGATCGCGCTGGCCTGCTACCGGTACGGCGAGATCGCCGGGACGGTCATGGTCGGCGCCATCCTGATCCTGGTGCTGGCCGGGGCGATCCGGCCGCTGCGCATCAAGGGCTGGTGGGACGATCTCGCGCCGATCCCCGTCGCGATCGTGATGATGTACTACCACGTCGACCTGTCGGTGCTGCCGTACGCGGCGGTGCTGGGCGTCGTCATCCACATCACGGGCGACATGATCACCCATGGGGGCTGCCCGCTGGGCTGGCCCTGGTCGCAGACGATGCGCGGGGTGAAGTGGTTCAAGACCGGCTCCCCCACCGAGAACCGGATCGTCGCCCCGATCCTCGCGGTCGTCCTGATCTTCTCGTTCGGCATCCAGATCGGCCCGACGGTCGACGAGGGCGCCGACACCGTCCGCCGCTGGGCCGCCGACCCGCACCTCTAGGGGACGAGCGAGACGGCCGGGAAGGCCGGCCTGACCCCGGTGAGGTCCTCGGACTTACGCCACAGGTCGCGGCCGAGCACGAAATCCTGTGCGGCGCGCGGGATCCGGCCCAGCATCGGGGGGCCCTTCAGCTCCCCGAACCCCGACGGCACGTAGACGCCGCCCGGGTAGACGCCCTGCTGGGTCGCCGCGTACAGCGACGGCCAGGCGGCCTCCTCGACGGGCTGTGTCACATACGGCAGCAGATACCTGTTGCCCAGCTCCCTGAGCTTGCCCTTGCCGTACCGCTGCAGCCCGGTGCGCGCGCTCCCCGGATGCACCGCGACGCTGGTCAGGGCGCGGCCCGCCCGCCGCTGGAGTTCCAGCGCGAACAGGATGTTGGCCAGTTTGGAGCGGGCGTAGGCGTTCATCGGCTGGTAGGAGCGTTCGCTCAGCAGATCGGTCATGTCGATCATCGGCATCCGGGCGAACAGCGAGCTGACCGTGACGACGCGCGGTGCGGGCGCCGCGAACAGCAGCGGCAGCATCCGTCCGGTCAGCGCGAAGTGGCCGAGATGGTTGGTGCCGACGGTCAGCTCGAACCCGTCCTCGGTGAGCCGCCGTTCGGGGATGTCCATCACCCCGGCGTTGTTGATCAGGACGTTGACGGGCCTCCCCTGGACGATCATCCGTCCGGCGAACGCCTCGATCGAGGCCAGTGACGCCAGGTCCAGCGGCTCGGCCCTGACGACGGCCATGGGCGCGGCGGCCCGCACCCAGGCCAGCGCGGCGTCGAGCTTCGCCGGATCACGTCCGGCGATGATCACGTCGGTGCCGGCCCTGGCCAGCTCGGTGGCGGTCGCGAGCCCGATCCCGCCGGTCGCGCCGGTCACCACCGCGAGCCTGCCCCGCTGCGGCGGGATGTCACTCACCGTCCACTCTGTCACGTTATGTAACTAGCCGCTTCCGGTACCGCTCAAACCCGGCCCTCCCCCGGCCTGACCAGGCCCGCGTCATAGGCGAAGATCGTCGCCTGGACCCTGTCACGCAGGCCCAGCTTGCCGAGGATCGCGTTCACATGGGTCTTCACCGTGGTCGGCCGGATGCCCAGAACGGCCGCGACCTCCATGTTCGTGTGCCCTCTGGCGACCTCGCGGAGCACCGCCAGCTCCCGTTCGGTCAGCGAGGCGAGCTGCTCCCTGACGCGCGGCGACACCTCGACCGTCCCGGAGACGAACGCGTCGATCAGGCTGCGCGTCACCGAAGGGTCGATCAGGCTCTCACCGGCGGCGACGGTGTGGATCGCGTCGACCAGGACCTGCGGTTCGCAGTCCTTGAGCAGGAACCCCGACGCGCCCGCCCGCAGCGCGGAGAACACGTACTCGTCGCGGCGGAACGTGGTGAGCACCAGCACCTTGATTCCCTGCGCGACCAGCGCCGGGGTGGCGGTCAGGCCGTCGACGCCCGGCATCCGGATGTCCATCAGCACCACCTCGGGCCGCAGCTCGGCGGCGAGCCGCAGGGCCTCGGTGCCGTCGCCCGCCTGCCCGACCACCGTGAGCCCCGGCTCCGCGCCGAGGACGGCCGCGAACCCGGCCCGCACCACGATCTGATCGTCCACGATCAGCACCCGGACCGTCATTTCTCCTCATCCAGCACGTCGAGCAGCTTACGCATTCCGGCGAGGGCCGCTCTGCCCTCGGCGGCGATCTCGACGAGGCTGCCGCCGGGCTGCTCGGCCTCGCTGACCAGCCGCGCGGTGTGCGCGATCACCTCCGAGCGCAGCCCGATCGCGACCTGGTGCCGTTCCCCTCTGACGGCCTCGGCGGCGCGCGCGGCGATCGCGTCCAGGACGTCGCGCTCCCAGCGGGCCGCGCGCTCCCTGCGCCGCCGCACGGCCCTGCCCCACGCCCAGAACAGCAGCAGGAACAGCGAGATGCCCGTGACGGCCACCAGCGAGGCGACCCCGACCACGACCGCCTTGTTCGCGGGGGCCGGTTCGCCGGGCGACGGCGGGGTGTAGGCCGCGGCGACGGCGAACACGATCCCGATCAGCCCGCC
>NZ_BAAGZI010000372.1:0-5797 GCF_054778695.1 Actinocorallia lasiicapitis | reverse complement strand
CTCGCGGACCTCGTGGCGGCGGCCGCGGACAACGCGACGGCCCACCACGTCAGCGGGACGGTGCCCTGGCTGGCGGGGGTCGCGGCCAGGGGCGGCAGGGGCCGGCTGGCGTACGAGGTGGCGAGGCTCACGGGGCTCCTGGTCCCACATTGACGACAAAAAGGGCAACGCGCGGCGTCCGGCAGGTATTCTCGCGGTGATCTTTTCGGGGGCCGAGGTGGGGGCGATATGGCGGTTGCACGACGGGCGATCCTGCTCGGCGGGCTTTCGGGCGCGGCGGGCGCCCTCGGGCTCGCCGGCGGCGGCTATCTGGCGATCGACCGGGGCATCCTGCCCGGCAGGGCCAGGGTCCGGGACGCCCTCGGCCTGACCGGCACCGACGGGACCGTCCCCGCCGTCCCCGGCGTCCCGACCCGCGAGTACAAGGTCAAGTCCCGTGCCCGTGGCACCGAGGTCACCGTCCTCACCATGACCCCGCCCGGCGCCCGCGCCGTCTGCCTGGCCCTGCACGGCCGCGACGGTGACGCCAGAAGCTGGCTCGGCCTCGGCCTGCCCCGCTTTCTGGCCGCGGCGACGGCCGTCGGGGTCCCCCCGTTCGCGGTCGTGGCCATCGACGGCGGCACCGACAGCTACTGGCACGAACGCCACCCCGGCGACGACCCCCAGCGGATGCTGACCGAGGAACTGCCCCGCTGGCTGAAGCAGCAGGGCCTGGCCGCCCCGTCGCTCGCCTTGGGCATCTCGATGGGCGGCTCCGGGGTCCTGCAGTACGCCAGGGCCAGGGGCGGCGAGCTGAAGGGCGTCGCCGCGATCAGCCCCGCCCTGTTCCCGACCTGGAAGGACGCCTCGTCGGTCGGCGCCTACGCCAGCGAGGCCGACTGGTCCGCGCACGAGCCGCTGCGGCTCGCCACCCGTGTCGCGGAGAAC
This sequence comes from Actinocorallia lasiicapitis, assembly GCF_054778695.1. NCBI lineage: Bacteria > Bacillati > Actinomycetota > Actinomycetes > Streptosporangiales > Thermomonosporaceae > Actinocorallia > Actinocorallia lasiicapitis. The sequence continues at coordinate 4,870 of NZ_BAAGZI010000372.1, read as the reverse complement.
ATCGGCGTCTGGTGCGGCCGCGACGACCCTTTCTACAAGGCCGCCCGCCACGTCCCCAACGCCGACCACACGGCCTTCGCCCCCGGCCTCCACACGGGCGGCTACTGGCTGCGCGTCCTCCCCGAAGCCCTCACCTTCCTCGGCGCCGCCGCGAAATAGGAATGCGGTGAATCGCGTCTTCCGTGGAAGATGTCCGCATGTTCCCGGTGATCAGCGATCTGTTCGAGCCCTCCGCCCTCCGTCAGGCGATCGAGAGCGGCCACGTGCGCGCGCAGACCCACCCCGACCTGCCGTACACGATCTTCAACTACACGGAGAAGGCCGTCTACGAGCGGGTCTGGGACGCGGTCACGCTCACCTGCCGGGGCCTGATCGCGGACGCCGAGGGCCGGATCATCGCCCGCCCCTACGGCAAGTTCTTCAACTACGCCGAGCACGCGCCGGGCACCCTCGACCTGGACGCTCCCGTCGTCGTCTCGGACAAACTGGACGGATCGCTCGGGGTGCTCTACCCCGTGCCGGGCGGGCACGCCGTCGCCACGCGGGGCTCGTTCACCTCCGACCAGGCGGTGCACGCCACGCGGGTCTGGCGGGAGCGGTACGCGCCGAACGTCAAGGTCGAGGACGGCGTCACCTACCTGTTCGAGATCATCTTCCCGGCCAACCGGATCGTCTGCGACTACGGCGTCCTGGACGATCTGATCCTGCTCGGCGGGGTCGATCTGGCGACCGGCGCGCCCGTCGACGCCCGCGAACTCGACTGGCCGGGACGCATTGCCGAGACCTTCCCCCACGCCACCTTCGGCGAGGCCCTGGCGGCCGTGCCCCGGCCCGGCGCCGAGGGCCTGATCGTGCGGTTCCCCGACGGTCTGATGGTCAAGCTCAAGCAGGACGACTACCTCGCCCTGCACCGCGTCGTCACCGGGCTCAACGCGCGGGTCGTCTGGGAGCGGCTGGGCGGCGGCGAGAGCGTCCGGGAGATCTGCGAGGGCCTGCCGGACGAGTTCCACGACTGGGTGCGGAAGGTCGCGGACGGCCTGGAGCGCGCGCGGGCCGAGCTGGCGGCGGAGGTCGCCGCCGCCCATGCGAAGATCGTCGCGGGGCTCCCGGACGGCTGGGGCCGCAAGGACTACGCCGCCGTCGCGGGACGGTCCCCGCTGCGCGGCTGGCTGTTCCTGGCCCTCGACGACAGGGACGCCTCCGCCAAGATGTGGCAGCACCTGAAGCCCGCCGGTGATCTCCGGCCCGTCAACGTCTCCGAGGACACCGCCTGATGCCCACCCTGCACATCACCCGGGGCCTGCCCGCGAGCGGCAAGTCCACCTGGGCGAAGGAGTGGACGGCGCAGGACCGCGCCCGCCGCGTCCGCGTCAACCGCGACGACCTGCGCACCATGCTCGACGACGGGCAGCACATCAAGGGCGTCACCGAGCAGCGGGTGATCGCCGCACGCGACGCGGCGATCACCCGGCTGCTCCGCGACGGCTACGACGTGGTCAGCGACGACACCAACCTGCCCCAGAAGATGGCCCGCGACCTGGCGCGCCTCGCCCACGCGGCGGGCGCGCAGTTCGAGGTCCACGACTTCACCGACGTGCCCCTGGAGGTCTGCGTCGAGCGCGACGCGGCCCGTGACCGGCCGGTCGGCGCGGACCGGATCCGTGAGCTGCACCTGCGTTTCCTGGCGGGCCGCAAACACCCGCTGCCGCTGCCCGAGGACACGGGCGCTCCGGTCGTGCCCTACGAGGCCAAGCCGGGAACGCCGAAGGCGGTGCTGGTCGACATCGACGGGACCACCGCGCTGATCTCGGGCCGCAGCCCCTACGACAGCAGCAGGGTCCACCAGGACCGGCCGAACACCCCGGTCATCGAGGTCGTCCGCGCCCTGCACGCCGCGGGCCACCGGATCGTCTTCCTGTCCGGCCGTCCGGCGGAGTGCCGGGCCGAGACGGCCGCCTGGCTGGACCTGCATGTCGGCGTCGCCTACGACGGCCTCCACATGCGTCCGACCGGCGACTCCCGCAAGGACTCGATCGTCAAGGTCGAGCTCTTCGACGCCCATGTCCGCGACGTCTACACCGTCGTCTGCGTCCTCGACGACCGGAATCAGGTCGTCGAGGCGTGGCGCGCCCTGGGCCTGACCGTCCTCCAGGTGGCCGACGGCGACTTCTGAGCGCTCGGGGACCCTTGACCTTTCCGGGAAGCGAGAGTTCAGATGCCCTCTCGCTTGGCCAGTTCTGCTGCGCAGCGGACTTGGTGGTGTTAACGTCACGGTGTGAGGGGCGAAGGGTGATTCCGGATGCTCCGAACTGCCGCGACGGATATGGCGTGGCATGTCGCCGCCGGGCGGGTGGAGACGTTAAACGCTTGTGGAGTTGAGGTAAGACCAGGACTTGTCCTGGCTCACGGCCGTGAAGCAGGAAGCCATGGAAGTGTCGCGTGAGCGGCGCAGGCCAGGATCTCCCTCCTTGAGGAGTGAGAGCGCGTCAACACGTGGAGCTGCCCGCTCGGTGCCTGGACCGATGTCGACACGGTCCAGGCCCGTTCGGGTAGCACGGTGGCGCGCCAAGGTCCTGCACATCGCCGGTCTCGACTACCACTCCACCTGCCTGACCTTCGTCTCCTGTCTGAAGGCCGTGAAGGAGTGGTCGCAGGCGAACCCCGGCCATGTGCCGATCGCGATCCTGCTGGAGTTCAAGGACACCCTCGACATCCCGATCAAGGGGATCCCGCCGGTCCCGCTGATCCCCTGGACCAGGGAGCGGCTGCTCGGCGCGGAGCAGGAGATCCTCTCGGTCTTCGCCCGCGACGCCATCCTCGCCCCCGACGATCTCCGCACACAGGGCAGGACCCTGGAGGAGTCGGTGCTCACGGACGGCTGGCCGCTGCTCGACGCGGTCCGCGGCAAGGTCATGTTCCTCATGGACGGCCAGGGCCAGCGCGCCGCCTATCTGGAGGGCAACCCGCTGCTGGAGAACCGGCTGATGTTCACCGCGTCGTCGCCCGGCCGTCCGGACGCCGCGTTCGTCCAGCTCAACGACCCGAACGCCGACATCGCCTCCCTCGTCAGAAAGGGCTACATGATCCGCACCAGGGCCGACGCCGACACCGTGCAGGCCCGTTCGGGCAGCACCGCGATGCGCGACAAGGCCCTGGCCTCCGGGGCCCAGTGGGTGAGCACCGACTACCCGGTGCCGGGGCTCGCCGCCCGGTTCGGCACCGGCTACTTCACGGCCCTGCCCGGCTTCGCCGACGCCCGCTGTAACCCCGTCAACGCGCCGGACGGCTGCCAGGCCGTCAGGGGCTGACCGTCGTGAACAGATAGGCCGCGAAGATCGCGAGATGGACGCCGCCCTGCAGGACGGTCGCGCGTCCCGGCACGATCGTCAGGGTCGAGACCACGATCGTCAGCACCAGCAGCGCGATCTGGGTGGGGCCGAGCCCCAGTTCCAGGGGGCCCTTCACCCAGATCGACGCGACGGCGATCGCCGGGATGGTCAGCCCGATGCTGGCCGTCGCGGAGCCGAGGGCGAGGTTGAGCGCGGTCTGGGTGCGGTCGCGGCGCGCGGCGCGCACGGCGGCCAGGGTCTCGGGCAGCAGCACCAGCAGCGCGATCACCACACCGACGACGGCGTGCGGCAGCCCGGCGTTCTCGACCGCGTCCTCGATCACCGGTGACTCGACCTTGGCGAGCCCGACGACGGCCACCAGCGACACCATCAGCAGCCCCAGGCTGGTCAGGGCGGCCTTGCTGGTGGGCGGGGGCGCGTGGTCGTCGTCCTCCATGATCCCGCCGTCGTCGGTGACGGGCAGGAAGTAGTCGCGGTGCCGCACTGTCTGGGTGAGCACGAACAGCGCGTACAGGCTGATCGAGGCGATCGCGGCGAAGGTGAGCTGGGCGGAGGAGAAACGCGGCCCCTGCGCCGTGGTGGTGAGGGTCGGCAGCACCATGGTCAGGGTGACCAGCGCGGCGACCGTGGCGAGCATCCCGCCGGTGCCCTCCGCGTTGAAGATCGCTGTCCGGTTCCGCAGCGCGGTGACCAGCAGGCAGATCCCGACGATCCCGGTGGTGCAGATCATCATCGCGGAGAACGCGGTGTCCCGGGCGAGGGTCGCGCCCTTCTCGCCGCTGGAGGCCATCACGCTGACGATCAGCGCGACCTCGATCACGGTCACCGCGACGGCCAGCACCAGCGAGCCGAACGGCTCACCGACCCGGTGCGCGATCACCTCGGCGTGGTGGACGGCCGCGAGCACGGCCGCCGCCAGCACGATGGCTACCACGGCGACGAGCACCCCGCTCATCGAGCGGCCGTAGGCGAATACCAGTGCCGCCGCGGCGACGCACGGCACGATAGTGGTCCAGCGCAAGGATCCCGCCCCCCGACAGATGATCTTCGGTGTCTACCCGTCAGGCCCGCAGGCACACCTGGACAGAGGCGACATCTGCGCTCTTCCTCCTGGTCAGCAGGATGACGCCGCGTGCCGCGAACGCCGCGGCGGCCAGCCCGGCCAGCACACCGAGCGCCCCGCCCTTGAAATGCTCGCCGAGCAGCGCCAGCCCGATCACCGACGCCGCCGCAGGGTTCACCAGGTTCTGGACGGCCAGCGGAGCGCCGAGCCCGCCGGAGTAGGCGGTCTGCGCGAGCACCAGCCCGGTCACCGACAGCGGCACGACGAGCGCGGCGGGCAGCACGAACGCGAGGCTCGCGGGCGATCCCAGGTTCTCGGCCGCGGTCTGGGTGAACGCCGAGGCGACCCCGAACGCGATCCCGGAGGCCGCCGCGTGGTGCAGCCCCGACGGGTCCGGCCGCAGCAGCAGCGCCGCCAGCCCCATCACCGACGCGATGGCGACCATGGTGACCTGCTC
>NZ_BAAGZI010000371.1:0-5810 GCF_054778695.1 Actinocorallia lasiicapitis | reverse complement strand
GGCCGCCGCCGACAAGCGGCTGGCCGCGGGCGAGCGGCTGCCGCTGCTCGGCGTCCCGGTGGCGATCAAGGACGACACCGACCTCGAGGGCGAGACCACCACGTTCGCCGTCCCCGGCGACCACACCCCGGCCGGCCGGGACGCCGAGGTGGTCCGCAAACTCCGCGCCGCCGGAGCGATCATCGTCGGCAAGACCAGGACCTGCGAGATCGGGCTCTGGCCGTTCTCCGAATCGCCCGGCTACGGTGCGGCCCGCAACCCGTGGAAGCTCGGCTACACCCCCGGCGGCTCGTCGGGCGGCTCGTCGGCGGCGGTCGCGGCGGGCATGGTGCCCGCGGCGGTCGGCTCGGACGGCGCGGGCTCCATCCGGATCCCCGCCGCCTGGACCAACCTCGTCGGGATCAAACCGCAGCGCGGCCGGGTCTCCGGCTACCCGCACACCGACCCGTTCAACGGCCTGACGGTCTGGGGCCCGATCACCCGCACCGTCGAGGACGCCGCCCTCTTCCTGGACGTCCTGACCGGCAGCCACCCCGAGGACGTCTACCGGCTCGATCCACCCCGCACCCCGTTCGCCGACGCCGCGACCCGCGACCCCGGCGTCCTGCGGATCGCGGTCTCCTTCAAGACCGCCTTCGGCGTCCCGAACCCGATCGACCCGCAGATCCGCCTGGCCATCGAGCGGATGGCGCGGCTGCTCACCGATCTCGGCCACAAGGTGTTCCCCGCCGACCCCGACTACGGTCCCGTCGCGCTCGGCCTGGTGCCGCGCGGCACCAGCGCCGTCGCCGACTGGCTCGACTCGATCCCCGGCGCGCGCCCCGAGGCCCGCACCGCGTTCGAAGCGAAGATCGGCCGGACGGTGGGCCGCCGGCTGCTGCCCGCCGCCAAGCGGATCGACCCCTACCTGCGGCACCGGGTCGGCCGGATCTTCCAGTTCGCCGACATCGTGCTCACCCCGACGACCGCGCAGCTCCCGCACCGGGTCGGCGAGTTCGACGGCGCGGGCTACCAGCGCACCCAGTCGGGTGTCGCCGCGTCCTGCCCGCTGGCCTGGCCGTGGAACGTCCTGGGCTGGCCGGGGATGAGCGTCCCGGCCGGGTTCTCCGCCAACGGGCTCCCGATCGGCGCGCAGCTCCTCGCCCACGACAGCGAGGAGGCCAAGCTGATCAGCCTGGCCGCCCAGCTCCAGGACGCGGAGCGCTGGCAGGACCTGACCCCGCCGGTCTAAAGCAGCGACGCCAGTTCGCCGGCCTCGCCGGCGAGGGCGGCGTACCGGCCGTCGAGCTCCAGGAGCTCGGCGTGGGTGCCCTGCTCGGCGATCCGGCCGCCGTCCATGACGATGATCCGGTCGGCGTCGCGGATCGTGGACAGGCGGTGCGCGATCGTGATCGTGGTGCGGCCCTTGGACAGCTCGTCGAGGGCCCGCTGCACCTCGCGTTCGGTCTTGTTGTCCAGCGCGCTGGTCGCCTCGTCGAGCACGAGGACCGGCGGGTCGCGCAGGATGGTGCGGGCGATCGCGAGGCGCTGCTTCTCGCCGCCGGAGAACCGGTACCCGCGCTCGCCGACCATGGTCGCGTAGCCGTCGGGCAGGGCCGCGATGTGGTCGTGGATCTGGGCGGCGCGCGCGGCGCGCTCCAGCTCGGCGTCGGTGGCGTCGGGCTTGGCGAACCGCAGGTTGTCGGCGATCGAGGCGTGGAACAGGTAGGTCTCCTGGGAGACCACCCCGACGGTCCGGGCGAGCGTCGCGAACGACAGGTCGCGGACGTCGATCCCGTCGATGGTCACGGCCCCTTCGGTGACGTCGTACAGCCGCGGGATCAGATAGCTGAGCGTGGTCTTGCCGGAGCCGGTGTGGCCGACGACCGCGAGGCTGGTGCCCGCGGCGACGGTGACCGTGACGTCGTCGAGCGCCTTGGCGCCGGGCCCGTAGGCGAACCCCACCCGGTCGAGCCGCACCTCGCCGCGGACCTCCGGGAGCGCGACGGGCTCGGCGGGGTCGGCGACGTCGGGCCGCAGATCGAGGTATTCGAAGATCCGGCTGAACAGCGCGGTCGAGGTCTGGAGTTCGACCCCGGTGTTGAGCAGCATCATCAGCGGCCGGAACAGCCCGGCCTGGAGCGTGGTGAACGCGACGAGCGTGCCGACCGTCACCAGCGGGTTCCCGCCGGACGCGGCGACCCCGGCCGCCCAGTAGATGACCGCGGGCATCGCCGACATGATGAGCTGGATGTTCGCCATCCGCCAGCGCCCGGCCATGCTGGAGCGGATCTCCAGATCGACCAGATCGCCGGACTCCTTGGCGAAGTCGTCGGTGAGCGATCCGGACCGGCCCATGGTGCGGCCGAGCAGGATCCCGCTGACCGACAGCGACTCCTCGACCATCGCCGACATCCGGGCGAGCTGCTTCTGCCGCCGTGAAGTGATCTTCTTGCGCTGGCGGCCGACCTTCCGGCTGATCAGCACGAAGACCGGCAGCATGACCAGGGAGACGAGGGTGAGCCGCCAGTCGAGGGCGAGCATCGCGACGATCGTCGCGGCGACCGTGGTCAGGTTGGAGACCAGTGAGGTCGCCGTGGAGGTGACGGTGGACTGCATCCCGCCGATGTCGTTGGCGATCCGGGACTGCACCTCACCGGTGCGGGTCCGGGTGAAGAACGCCAGCGACATGCGCTGCATGTGCCCGTAGACGGTCGACCGCAGATCGTGCATGACGCGCTGGCCGACGCCCGTGGACAGATAGGTCTGGAAGACCGAGAAGACATTGGTGAGCACGGCGACGGCGAGCATCCCGAGCACCAGCAGCGTGAGCAGGCCGACGTTCCCCTGCGGCAGCGCGGTGTCGATCACGGCGCGCAGCAGGAACGGCGAGGCCACCGAGACGAGCGAGGAGAGCCCGACCAGCGCGCCCACCACGGCCAGCCGGCCGCGGTAGGGCTTGAACAGCCGCAGGATCCGGCGGACCTGAGTCTTCTCTTTCGGGGCTTGCGGGGATTTCTGGGGATCGTGAGGGGTGGTCATCGGTGCCGCCCTTTCTTTCGGTGTCACCCGTGCTAACTGAGTCAGGCTCACAGTTATTCCCCAGAACGATGAGGTAGGCTCACGGTCATGGAGCCAGCACAGCTCGCCGACCTGCTGATGCAGGCCGCGCGCCGGATCAGGGAAGGCCAGAAGGCCGCGATGGCCCCGCTCGGCCTCACTCCCGCCCAGGCCAGAGCGCTGCGGGTGATCCTCCGCACCGGCGCGCCGCTCCGGATGACCGAACTGGCCGACGCCCTGGGGATCGTGCCCCGCTCCGTCACGACCGTGGTCGACGCCCTGGAAGAGGCCGGTCTGGCCGTCCGCACCCCGGATCCGGCCAGCCGGCGCTCCACCCTGATCCGTCCCACGGAGCAGGCCCTGGAGGTCGGCGCACGGCTCCGCGAGGCGCGAGCGAGCGCCGTCGAGGAGCTGTTCGCGCCCCTGGCGGAGGCTCAGCGCGCCGAGCTGGGTGTGCTCCTCACTGCTCTGACAGCAGACCGGTCACCTGCGTCCTGATCCACCGGTCGCGCCGTGCCCGCCGCCGCAGGTCGGCCCGGTGCGAGGCGCCGACCCGCAGCCGCTCCCGTTCGGCCAGCGGGATCATGGGCGTCTCACGGGCCCGCCGCAGATGGTCGGCGATCTCCCGGGCGAAGCCGGGGTCGCCGCTGCGGTTCAGGTGCAGCCGCCAGAAGTCGAGGAAGCGCTGGACGTCCTGGAACCGGTCGGGGTTGATCGCGTCGACCCAGAGGGCTCGGTACTGGGCCACGAAGAACGCGTGCTGGCTTTCGGGGAGTTCGCGCAGGAGGGCGGCCGGGTCACTGGCGGTCATGCCACGAAGCGTAGTCAGGACGTCGCCGCCGCGAGGGCCCTTCGGGACAGACCGTCGGCGGTCCTGGTGGTCTCGGGGAGCCGGAACGCGGGCGTCAGTTCCAGGACGCGGCGGGTGGCGGTCTCCAGCGACACGAGATGGCCCGCCGAGACGTAGACGGGCTTGATCCCGTCCCGGGTGCGGACGGTCCGGCCGACCGTCTCCCCGTCGTGGACGAGCGGGGTCCAGGAGCCGCGTTCGCGGGCCGGTTCGACGTGCTCGCCGACGAGGAAGGTCTTGCCGACGCCCATCGCGGGCACCCCGAGCAGCACCCCGAGATGGCAGGCGAGCCCGAACCGGCGCGGATGGGCGAGGCCGTGGCCGTCGCAGACCAGCAGATCGGGCTCGTGCTCCAGCTTGCGGAGCGCGGACACCAGCGCCGGGATCTCCCGGAACGCGAACAGCCCGGGGATGTAGGGGAAGGCGGGACGTTCGACGGCGACCGCCGACTCGACCACGGCCAGCGTGCGGGCGTCCAGCACGGTGACGGCCGCCGCGACCAGATCGTCGGCGTAGGCGACGTCCAGCCCCGCGACCAGCCCGGGTTCACCGCCCCGGTCTTCCAGGATCACGCTGCCGCGCAGCCGTTCCTGCTCGGCCACCGCGGCGGCCTCGCTCTCCGGCCAGTCCAGTTCCGCGATCTTCATTCCGGCAGGCTACCCCCCGGCCCTCCGCGCGGGCCGGGGAGCGGCCCGGTTCAGTAGCCGGGGCCGGTGATCATGCCGCCGTCCACGAGGACCTCCGAGCCGGTGCAGTAGGAGGAGTCGTCGGAGGCGAGGAACGCGACCAGCCCCGACACTTCCCGGGACCGGCCGAGACGGCCCAGCGGCAGCGCCTCCATGAACGCGTCGGCCTTGGCCGCGGCGTTCTCGACGACGGCCGGGTCGAGGGACATCGCGGTGAAGATCCCGCCCGGGTGGATGCTGTTGACGCGGATGTTGTCCTTGCCGAGTTCGCGGGCCGCGGTCTTGGTGAGGCCGCGGACCCCGAACTTGCTGGCGCTGTAGGCGGAGAACCCGGCGGCGGAGACGAAACCCTCGGTGGAGGAGACGTTGATGATGCTGCCGCCGCCCGCGGCGCGCATCGGCGCCGTCACGGCCTTGATGCCGAGCCACTGCCCGACCAGGTTGACGTTCAGCACGAGCTGCAGTTCGGCCAGCTCCATCTCCTCGATGGACTTGACCATGATGATCCCGGCGTTGTTGACCAGCACGTCGAGCTTGCCGAAGCTGCCGACGGCCAGGTCGACGGCCGCCGCCCAGTCCGCTTCCCTGGTGACGTCCATCCGCAGGAACAGCGCGTCGCCGTCGAGTTCCGCGGCGAGTTTCGCGCCCTCCTCCTCCAGCAGGTCGCCGAAGACGACCTTCGCGCCCTCGGCGACGAACCGCTTCACATGGGACTTGCCCATGCCGCGCGCCCCGCCCGTGATCAGGGCGACCTTGCCGTCGAGCTGACCCATCATCGACTCCTCAAGCTGTTCTTGCCCGCCGAGATGGCCACGGCTGCGGCTTCCATGTTCCGGTAGACCGGCACGCCCGCCGCGCGTGCGGTGGCGCGGACCTGCTCCTCGACCCCGGCGGGCGCGCATTCGCCGTTGCGGGTGACGAGGGTGACGCGGGTGTTGTCCACGGCGGCCTGGAGTTCGCCCACGGCCGCGACATAGGCGAGCAGCGGTTCGACGCTGTCGCCGTAGGTGAAGAACGACTGCACGTTGACGTGGGTGACGACGTCGGCGTACGGCCGGTGGTCCAGGATCCGCTGGACGGTGTCGGAGACGAGCGACGGGTTGCCGCGCGGCCCCACCGGGATCTCCAGCGGGTTGGCGATCGAGGTTCCCGCGCCCAGCCCGAGGGCTCTGAGCGGGGCGGTGGCCGTGTCGGGGAGCGCGCCGAGGCGCAGCCCCGCCGCGTCGAACACGTCG
>NZ_BAAGZI010000370.1:0-5825 GCF_054778695.1 Actinocorallia lasiicapitis | reverse complement strand
CGAGCTGGGCGTCGGTCAGCCGGGTCGGGCGGGCGAGGCGGGGGACGGGGCCCGATAGGTCGGCGAGGACACGGGCGCCGGGCGGGGCGGCGTCCGCGACCAGGGAGATGATCTCGATCTCGTGGTCGGCGGCGAGGGCGTCGGCGTCGGCGAGCGCCACCGCGTCCTGCCGCTCGTGGAGCGGGTCGGCGACGCCCGAGACCAGGAAAGCGATCTTCACTGCGCGTCCTCCGGGGTGCAGGTGAGGCGGAGGCCGCCCTTGGCGGTGCGGGACGCCTGGACCCAGCGGCGTCGCCGATCGGACAGCACGACCAGACGCGCCGGATAGGTGATCTTCCCCGTTCCGAGCAGGGGGACGCCGCGGCCGTCGACCGCGATCTCGAACCGGCGGCGGCCGTCGCGCAGCAGCAACGGCTCCACGACGATCGTGAACCGCCCCTCGGCGTCGACACTGACCGGCACGGACTGCGGCTCCCCTCCCCCGGGCTGGTCCGGGACGAGCGAAGCCGTGACGTCCGAGGCGGGAACCGGCAGCAGTCGTCCGTGCACCGTGACGGAGTCCCAGCCCGTGACGACCCGTCTGACCTGCGCCTGCGGCGCGACAGTCTCGATCCGTGGGCCGCCCCGCCTGGCGGGCAGCCGGTGGAGGGCGTGCCGAGCACAGCGTCCGCCGAGGCGTCGCAGCCGTCGCACCGCACGCCGGGACGCGGCGGCCGGGCGCCGCACCGTCGCAAGCCACTCGATCATCTCCGCCGACGCTAGGGACACCGCCCCGCCGTCCCCGCGCCGCGACACCCGGCTCGACGCATTCTTTGCCCGCCCCGTCCCGGGCGGGAAGTCCCCTTCATCCGAGACGCGCGGTTCCTCCCCCTGAAGTGGGCAAAGTCTGTTCGCGTTTCGGTCAGCTGGAGTTAGATCCCGCTCCGGAATGACCATCCCTACCGCGGGACACATCCGCGGCGAAGGGAGACCGATGGAGCGGGGGCGCGACCTCTTCCTGGTCTGCAACAACTTCGAGGTCATCGGCGGGGTGCAGACCTGGGTGCACCATATGGGCCGGTTGTTCACCGAGCGCGGGCACAACGTCCACGTCATCGGGATCATGCGGCCGCGGCAGGTCCACGACCACGGCAGCGGGTTCCCCTACCGGACCACCGTCCTGCATCCGAAGTTCCCGCCCGGCCCCTGGGAGCTGAAGGGACGGCAGCGGTTCGACGCCGCACAGCGGGCGCTGCGCGACGAGCGGCTCGACGGCGCGGCCCGGCTGGCGGAGCTCCTCGGGGCGGCACGTCCCGGCGCCATGGTGATCGTCGCCGAGGTGTGGGGGATGGAGTGGGTCGCGCGGGCGGCGCCGCCCGGCATGAAGGTCATCGGCATGGTGCACGAGTCGCACGCCGCGTGCCGGCTCGCCGGCCGGCACGACCGGGTGCTCCGCCACTTCGCCGACGTCGACCGGTTCCTCACCCTCACCGAGACCGACGCCCACCTGTTCGCCCGCGACGGCATGACCAACGTCGACTTCCTGCCGAACGCCCTGCATGTGACCCCTGACGGCCACGCGACGCTCACCGAGCCCGTCGTCGTCCGCCTCGGCCGCCTCGACTACGACAAAGGCCAGGACCTGCTGCTCGAAGCGTGGTCCCAGGTCGCGCCCCACCACCAGGACTGGACGCTCCGCATCCACGGATCCGACAAGTCCGGCGGAAAGGAGCAGCGTTTCCTGGAGAAGATGACCGCCGACCTGGGTCTCGCCGCGAGCGTCCAGTGGCCGGGACCGACCTCCGACATCGGCCCCGCCCTGCGCGCCGGATCGGTGTTCGCGCTGACCTCGCGCGAAGAGGGCTTCCCCATGGCGATCCTCGAGGCCATGGCGCACGGGCTGCCGTGCGTGGCGTTCGACTGCGCGCCCGGAATCACCGAACTGATCACCGACGGGGTCGACGGCTTCGTCGTGCCCGCCGGGAACACCACCGCTTTCGCCGTCGCACTCCGGCGGCTCATCGAGGACGAAGAGCTCCGCAAGCGGATGGGGCGCGCCGCCCGCGACTCCGTGCAGCGGTTCGCGCCCGGCCGTGTCGCCGAACGCTGGGAACGGCTCTTCGCCCTGCTCGAACGTTGAACCCCTTTGCCGACCTGGAGAAGCGCATGGCCGTGAAGCTGAGTGTCGTCGTCCCGTTCTACAACGTCGAGGACTACCTGGAGGAGTGCCTGGCCTCGCTCGCCCGGCAGAGCCTCCGCGACCTTGAAGTGATCATGGTGGACGACGGTTCGCCCGACGGGAGCGCCGTCATCGCCAAGGCGTTCGCCCGCGACGACGCGCGGTTCCGGCTCGTCCAGCAGGAGAACCAGGGGCTCGGCCCAGCCCGCAACGTCGGCGCGGCACACGCGACCGGCGCGTACCTGGCGTTCGCCGACAGCGACGACGTGGTGCCCGCCCACGCCTACGAACGGATGATCACCTGCCTGGAGGAGACCGGCTCCGACCTGGTCACCGGCGGGGTCGAGATCCTCAGCTCCGACGGGCGGCGGCGCGCGGCCTTCTACGGCAAGGCGTTCGCCAGCAACCGCAAACGCACCCATATCAGCCGCGACCCCGAACTCCTCCACGACCGGACGGCCTGGAACAAGGTGTTCCGCCGTTCCTTCTACGAACGGCACGGCCTCGCGTTCCCGGCCGGCGCCTACGAGGACGCGCCCGTCGCGATCCCCGCGCACGTGCTGGCGACCAGCGTCGACGTCCTGTCCGACACGATCTACCACTACCGGCAGCGGGAGAGCGGCGAACGCTCCATCACCCAGCGGCGCACCGAGATCGGCAACATGCGCGACCGGGTCGCGTCCGTGCGGAACGTCTCGGAGTTCCTGCGGCGGCACGCCCCCGAACTGAAGAACCCCTACGACCTGACCGCCCTCGACAACGACCTGATGTTCTTCCTCGACGTCCTCGAGGACGGCGACCCCGCCTACCGCGAAGCGCTCTGCGACGCCGTCTCCGGCTTCGTCGACCAGGTCGACCCGGCGCTCCTCGGCCGGCTCACGTCGGTGAAACGGCTCAAGTACCACCTCGTCCGCGCCCGCAGGACCGAGGAACTGATCAAGGTCAGGGAGTACGAGCGGACCGGGCTGCCCGCCTGCCGGATCGAACCGCGCGGGCTGCTGCGCCGCCGCTGGTACGCCGGCCACCCCTTCCAGGACTCCGCCGAACTCGACATCCCCTCCCAGATCTTCGACGCCACCGACGAGCTGACGCTGCACGCGCGCGTCGACCGGATCGCGTGGGAGCCGCGGCGGGTGCGGCTGACCGGCCACGCCTACGTCCGCGGGCTCGACATGGAGCTGTCGGACCGGATCGAGATCACGCTCCGGCACACCAAGACCGGCGGCCGGATCGCGCTGCCCGTGGTGCGCGTCCCGCGGACTGACGTGACGGCCGACTCCCGCCAGCCCGCCGCCCGCTACGACGGCTCCGGGTTCGTCGTCGAGTTCGATCCGGCCCGGCTCAGGCACGTCCAGTCCTGGCAGCACGCCGACTGGGAGCTGGAGATCCAGGTCAGGGTCGGCGGGCGGACCCGGCGGCTCAAACTCGACGGCAAGGTCTCCGGGTTCCCGTCATGGACGGTCTGGGCGGGGTTCCTCGACCTGCCGGGCGGGGCGCGGATGCAGTTCGTGCCGTCCGGGTCGGGGGTGACGCTGCGGGTGCGCAGGCTCGGGGCCGTCGCCACCGGGTACACGTGGGACGAGGACGGGCTGACCGTCGAGGGATGGTGCGCGGGTGCGCTGCCGGCCGGGTCGCGGCTGACCGCGGTCTGCCGGGAGAACGGGGTGAACGTCGCGGTCGACGTCACGGAGATCGCGGCCGAGGAGGGCCGGTCGGGGTTCCGGGGGCGGCTGCCGCTGGAGCGGCTGCGGGCTGCGCTGCCCGAACCCGTCGCGTCCGCCTTCCACTGGGATCTGTGGCTGCACCGGGACGGGAAGGGACGCCGGATGTCCGTCGCGTCCGGGTTCGCGGAGACCAGCCGGTCGCTGACCGGGTGGGCGTGCCAGGTGACGGTCACCCGCTACACCAATCTGACGGTGCGCGCGGTGCCGCGGCGGCTCGTCATCGAGTCGTCCGCGTGGGTGTCGCCGGATCTGCTGCGGCTGAGCGGGCACTACGCGGGCGACCACCAGATCACCGGACGTCCCGCGCATCTGCTGCTGCGCCGCCGCCGCACCGGAGTGCAGCACACGCTGCCGCTGGACTGGGACGGCGACCGGTTCAGCGCCGATCTTCCGCTCGGGGCCGTCACCAGCCTGGCCGGGACCCTGCCGCTCGCCCCCGGCACCTGGGACCTCCTGCTCACCGACCCGACGACCTCGCTGACCGCGACCCTGCCCTGCCAGGCGTCGCTGCCCGACGGGCACGAGACCGCGGGACACCACTACCGGCTCCGGCCGTCGCCCGACGACGGGCTGCACCTCGCCGCCCGTGTCGCGAGGCCCGACGACGAGCGCGGCCCGTACGCGCGGCGGATGCTCACCGAAAGGGACTATCCGGCGTTCCGGCGGCTGCCGGTCCGCGACACGATCATGTTCGAGAGCTACTGGGGCTGGCAGTACTCCTGCAACCCCAAAGCGATCTTCGAGGAGCTGCGGCGCAGGGACACCGGGTACGACCTGGTGTGGGTGACCGGCGACCAGCCGTTCCGGCTGCCCGAAGGGGCGCGGTCCGTGCAGCGGCACAGCCGCGCCTACTACGAGATGACGGCGACCGCCCGGATCGTGGTCAACAACGTCGCCCAGCCGAACTGCTACGTGAAGCGGCCGGGGCAGACCTATCTGCAGACCTGGCACGGCTCACCGATCAAGACCATCGGCTACGACATGAACTGGGCGACGCTCGACCGGCGTGAGCAGCGGCTCCGCGAGTTCGCCGCCGACGTCGCACAGTGGGATCTGCTGGTCAGCCAGAACCCCTACAGTTCGGCCGTGATGCGGCGGGCGTTCCGCTACGACGGCGAGATCCTCGAGTCGGGGTATCCGCGCAACGACCGGGCGCACGGGCCGGACCGGGAGCGGATCAGGGCGGCCGTCCGGGCGCGGCTGGGGGTGCCGGACGGGAAGCGGGCCGTCCTGTACGCGCCGACCTGGCGGGACAACCTGCAGACCGCGCACCGCGGCCTCGCCCGCCACGAACTCGCCCTCGACCTGCGGCGGGCCGTCGAAGCGCTCGGCGACGACACCGTGGTGCTGCTCCGGCCGCACCACCTGCTCAACACCGGCATCCCGAAGGGCTGCGAGCGGAGCATCATCGACGTCGGCCGGTACACGGACGTCACGGAGCTCTATCTGGCCGCCGACGCGCTCATCACCGACTACTCCTCGGCCATGTGCGACTTCGCCGGGCTCGGCAAACCCATCATCCTGTTCACCCCGGACCTGGCGGCCTACCGCGACGACATCCGCGGTTTCAGCTTCGACCTGGTCGCCACCCCGCCGGGCCCGATCCTGGAGGACGGCGACGAGGTCATCGACGCCCTCCGCGACCTAGACGCCCTCGCCACCCACCACCGCCCCACCCTCGACACCTTCGCCGCCACCTTCTGCCCCCACGACGACGGCCAAGCCGCCACCCGAGTAGTAAACCGCCTCCTCACCCTCTAACAACCACGACCAACACGAGCGGCGCGGCGGACCCCGGGCAGCGCAACGCGAAGCAGCGCAGCCCGGGCAAAGCAGCGCAGCGCGGGCAAAGCAGCGCGGGCAGTGCGAAGGCACGCGCGATGTTGGGCGGCGCGAGCGGGTGGGCTGGTGGGGGGCGGGGTCAGTGTGGGGGGTCGTGGGTG
>NZ_BAAGZI010000369.1:0-5833 GCF_054778695.1 Actinocorallia lasiicapitis | reverse complement strand
CGCAGCTCGCCTCCGCGCTCGCCGCGCACGGCCTGCCGCCGCTGGCGTTCGCCCTCGCCGTCCTGCTCGCCCTGGCGGCCCTGGCGACGGCGCGCACACCCCGCTAAAGCTTGGAGATCCCATGACGTTCCGGCGGTTCTGCGGGCGGTCCTCGGGTGGAAGGAGACACCTATGAGAATCGCACTGTTCGGAGCGACGGGGATGGTCGGCAGCCGCATCGCGGCCGAAGCGGTGAGCCGGGGCCATGAGGTGACGGGGTTCAGCAGGTCGGGCGGGGAGCTGCCCGGGGTCAGCGGCGAGGTGCTGACCGTGGAGAACCCGAGCGACGTGGCGCGGGCCGTCGTCGGCCATGACGTCGTCGCCTCGGCGCTCGCGCCGCCGCGGGACGGCACCCCGCCGACCGCGCCGTTCCTCGCCGCCAACGAAACCCTGGTCGAGGGCCTGCGGGCCGCGGACATGCGGCGGCTGGTCGTCGTCGGCGGGGCCGGCACCCTGGAGGTCGCGCCCGGCGAACGCCTGGTCGACACGCCCGACTTCCCGAAGGACTACAAGCCCGAGGCGCTCGCCCACGGCGAGGTCCTCGACTACTACCGCACCGTCGGCGACCTCGACTGGACGTACATCTCGCCCGCCCCGAAGATCGGCCCCGGGCAGCGCACCGGCGAGTACCGGCAGGGCGCCGACCAGGTGATCGGCGACTCGATCTCGGCCGAGGACTACGCGATCGCGTTCGTCGACGAGCTGGAGGACGGCGCCCACCCGCACACCCGGATCTCGGTCGCCAACTGAGCGGAAGACGAAGACCGGCCCCGGAACTGGAGGATCCGGGGCCGGTCAGGTCGAGAGGGCGCGGGTCGAGAGGGCGCGTCAGACCTTGCGGCGCGCGCCGAGACGGACCAGCACCAGGCCGACGCCGAGCAGGCCGAGGGCCAGGTCGAGCTGGGTCTGGGAGTCCGAGCCGGTCGCCGGGAGCTGCTTGAGGTTGGCGGCCTTGACGTAGACGAGCCCGCGCACCTTGGAGCGGGAGCTGTCGTGGTTGTTGGTCAGGTTCGGCTCGTAGGTCGACGTGCTCGCCTGCGCCGCGTTGACCACGACCGCGCCGGGCTGGACCGCTTGCGACGCCTGGACCTGCAGGTTGAGGGTCTGCGTCGCACCGGGGCTCATCGAGCCCAGACCGCAGTTCACCGAGGTCTGGGAGCCGCTGATCACGCAGGAACCGTCGGCCTGGGTGATCTGGACCATCTTGTTCTTGCCGCCGACCACGCTGATCGGCGCGTTCACCGTCACGTTGTTGGCCATCGCGGGCCCGCTGTTGGTGACGTTGACCGTGAACTCGTAGGTGTCACCCGGGTTGATCGTGGTGGGCGCGTGCGTGTTGACGGCCAGGTTGGCGGTCTGCGCGATCTGGCTCGCCGGGAACGGGGCGGTGACGGTGCCGCCGTTCCAGTTGATCGTCGCGGTGGAGGTGACCGGGGCGCCGGGCGCCGCGTTGTTGTTGACCTGCGCGGTGATCGCGCCGGTGGAGACCTGCCCGCCGTTCACCGTGCCGAGCTGGCAGATGACCTGGCCCGGCGTGGTGGGCGTGGTGCCCGCCTGGTACACGCAGTTGCCCGTGCCCGACACGAACTGCATCCCGGCCGGCAGCGGCGACTGGAAGACCACCGCGGGCGCGGGCGAGGTGCCCGAGTTGGTGACGGTGTAAGGCCAGGTGTAGGTCTTGCCGGGCATCAACGGGGCCCCGGGGCCGCCGGTGTTGATGGTGATGTGGACCGGCGCGGCCTTCTTCTTCTTTTTCTTGTGCTTGACAGGCTTCTCACGCTTGGCCTGCGACCAGACGGGACCGTCGGCCTGCGCCGGCGCCGAGAAGGCCACAGGTACGAACCCGCTGACCGCGATCGCCGCGACCACGGCGATGACGCGCCCACTAGGCCTGAGCGAATGGATCATTGAACGGCCCCCCGAACTACGCTGAATGAACTGGTATCCGTTGTAGTCCGGGAATGGGCGTTCTCCGTGCCGCCACGGCGCGGAGCAAGATCCAAGCTTCGCTAAAGGATCATGAATCAGCGGCGGGCCATCGCCGTCATCACATGGCCCATCAGCGAGATGAGCACCTGCTTGCTGGATTCGCGGCTGCGGGCGTCGCACGCGACGACCGGGATCTCGGGGTCGAGGTCCAGCGCGATCCTGATGTCGTCGGCCGTGTAGGTCTTGGCGCCCTCGAAGTTGTTCACCGCGATGATGAACGGCAGCCCGCGCCGTTCGAAATAGTCGATCGAGGCGAAGCAGTCGGCGAGCCTGCGGACGTCGGCGAGCACGACGGCGCCGAGCGCGCCCTCGGCCAGCTCGTCCCACATGAACCAGAAACGGTCCTGGCCCGGCGTGCCGAACAGATACAGCACCAGTCCGGTGCGGAGGGTGATCCGGCCGAAGTCCATCGCGACCGTGGTGGTCGACTTGCGCTCCACCCCGGTCAGCTCGTCGACGCCGATGCTGCGCTCGGTGAGCTGTTCCTCGGTCCTGAGCGGTCGCATCTCACTGACCGAACCGACGAGCGTGGTCTTTCCCGCGCCGAACCCGCCGGCGACAAGGATCTTGACCGCCAGCTCGGCCTCAGAGGGCCTGGAGTCCATGGATTACCTCTTCGATGATCCTGCTGTTGGGGAACTGCGCGACGCTCCCGGGGCGGCGCGCCGCGAGGCGGCCGTCCGCGAGGAGATCGCCGAGGAGGATCTTGACGACGCCGACCGCGAGGTCCAGTGTCGCGGCCAGTTCGGCCACGGTCAGCGGGGTGCGGGAGCCGTCGAGGATCGCCTCGTGTTCGGGGGACAGAAGCAGCGAACCGTACTGCGGTTCGGCCGCGCACACCACGAGTGTCATGAGATCGAGATCTGATCCCGCCGGGCGGGTGCGCCCTCCGGTCAGCGCGAAGGGCCGCACGACGGGCCCCGCCTCGGCATCGAGCCACTCGTGTCCGGTCATCGGGCCTGCGCTCCTTCACGGGGTCTGGCCGACAGGTGCCGGCCCACCCTGGTCACGAGCATGGCCATCTCGTAGGCGATCACACCGACGTCGGCGTCCCCGTCGGTGAGGACCGACAGGCAGGCCCCGGAGCCCGCCGCGGTGACGAACAGGAACTTGTCGTCCATCTCCACGATGCTCTGCCGGACCGCCCCGCCCCTGAAGTGCTCCGCGGTGGTCCTGGCGAGGCTCTGGAAGCCGGAGGACAGCGCCGCCAGATGCTCGGCGTCCTCCCGGACCAGGCCCCGTGACGCGCCGATGACCAGGCCGTCGGCGGACAGGACGATGGCATGTCTGACCTGTGCGATCTGGTTCACCAGGCTGTCGAGCAGCCAGTTGAGATCGCCCGGCTCTGTCACGGATTCTCCTCGGGTAGGGCGGCGGACTCGGTACGGCCACGCTGCCAGCCCTTCTGCATCGCCGACATCCGCATCCGCAGATCGTCCGGTGATCTCTCGGGCTGGTCGGCGATGAGCCGGGACGGCTGGGTGGTGCCGGTCGAAGGGGTGGTCTTCCGGCGGCGTTTGGGCAGGTCCAGATGGGTCTCGCCGGTCGCGGGCGAGGTCTGCGGCTCGGCGGTGCGCGCCGCGGCCGACACCTCGACCAGCGCGAACGCGGGCTGCTCCGGCTCCGGCTCGGGCAGCCGCGGCTCGGTGGCGGGCTCGGCCGTCACCAGCGACTGCGGCAGGTACACCACGGCCGTGGTGCCGCCGTAGGGCGACGGCCGCAGCGAGACCCGGATGCCGTGCCTGAGTGCCAGCCGCGCCACCACGAACAGGCCGAGCCGCGCGCTGTCGCTCAGATTGAACTCCGGCGGCGCCGCCAGCCGGGCGTTCAGCTCCTCGAGGGTCTCCTGCGGCATCCCGAGCCCGCGGTCCTCGATCTCCAGCACATAACCGGAGGCCACGCCCTGCCCCGACACCTCGATCTGGGTGTCGGGCGGCGAGTACTGCACCGCGTTCTCGATCAGGTCGGCGAGCAGATGGATCACGTCGGCGACGGCGGGCCCGACCAGCGCCCTGCGCGTCATCGGCAGCACCTTGACGCGGGTGTAGTCCTCGACCTCGGACGCCGCGCCGCGCACCACGTCCATCAGCGGGACGGGCTTGCGCCAGCCGCGGCCCGGCGTCTTGCCGGACAGGATGACCAGCCCTTCGGCATGCCGCCGCATCCGGGTGGCGAGGTGGTCGAGCTGGAACAGCCGCGAGAGCTCCTCGGGGTCGTCGGCGTCGCGCTCCATCTGGTCGAGCAGGCTGAGCTGGCGGTGCAGCAGCGCCTGGTTGCGCGAGGACAGGTTGACGAAGACCTCGCTGACGCCCTTCATGGTCTGCGCCTCGTGGTGGGCGGCCTGCAGGACCGCGGTCCGCGCCGACACGAACGAACGGAAGATCCGCTCGATCTCGGTGACGCTGAACTGGACGTCGGGGGTGCCCGGATCGTCGACCCGCTCACCCGCCCTGACGCGCGCCGCGAGCACGGGGAGCTGGTCGCGGGTGAACCCGCCGACGGTGTCGGCCAGCGCCCGGGACTCGCGGATCAGCCGCCGGGCGACCCGCCACGCCACCACGATCGAGACGATCACCGCGACCAGGCCGAGGCCGGTGCCGCCCGCCAGCCTGATCAGCACGCCGCCCGCACCGGACTGGGCGCGTTCGGCGATGCCGTCGACCGCCTTGTTCTCCAGGTCGAGCTGGACGGTGTTGACCCGGGCGGCGACGTCGTCCCACTCGTACTGGGAGACCGAGCCGCCGTCGATGGCGAGCCGTTCGAGCGCGGTGAGCCGCCGGTAGTCGGCGCCGGCGCGCAGGACGCTGTACCGGTCGAAGTCGCCCTTGGTGAGCTGCCTGAGCGTGTCGTCGTACAGGTATTCGCGGGTGCCGGCGGACCGGGCGATCTCCTCGCGGTCCCAGGCGTTCAGCCGGCCGGTCCTGCCGTCGTGGGCGAGCCGTCCCGCCATCAGGGCGTCCACCCGGGAGGTGTTCTCGCGGGCCTGGCCGAGCGAGGTCAGCAGGTCGATGTCGCGTTTGACGTCGGCGGTCGGGGAGCTGACCCCGCGGAAGATCGTGTAGCCGTCGGCGATGAGGGCGTTGTAGTTCTCGTAGACGCCCTTGCGGTTCTTGGTGGTCCTGACGAGCTGCCGCAGCGACGGGAGCCCGCCGAGATCGCGGGAGAGGGTCGCCAACATGCCCCGGACCGTGGGCGACAGGGTGGCGGGCAGACCGGCCACGACGGTGGAGTCGTCATAGGCGGTGCGGGCCTGGTCGGTGGCGGTCCGTGCGGCTTCGAGCCGGGCCGCGCCCACGGTCCCGGTCATCGCGCCGAGCGACGTCCGCCGCTCCGCCTGGAGGGCGTTGATGAGGCGCTGCGTGGGCTGGACGACAAGCGTGTTGGTCTTGTCGGCGTTCGCCAGGCTCGCCCCGGTGTTGTAGGTGCTGAACGCGGTCAGGCTCCACAACAGGATGAGTGCCGCGATCGGCACGGTGATCAAGGAGACGATCGCCGTTCTGATCGGCTGACTGCGGGTACGGCGCATCCCGGCAGGCCTCCGGTTGTTCTCTGATCAGCGGGGTGACGAAAGGGAATGTATCGCACAAGACGGGAACCGAAGGGGACTACCCTTTAGGCGTGACCGAACTCCCCGAAGTGTCGACCGAAGCGCTGCCCACCCGGCGGCGCGCCGGCCGCCGCGGCGGCCGACACCGCGGCGGCTCCTTCACTCTGCCTCCCGACTCCCCCACCGTCGTCCTCGCCGGCGCGTCCGACGAGGTGATGGCCGAGCTGGCCAGGAACATCGAGGCCGCCCATCCCGGCG
>NZ_BAAGZI010000368.1:0-5835 GCF_054778695.1 Actinocorallia lasiicapitis | reverse complement strand
GCTGGCGCTGCGCTGCGTGCCCGACGGCGAACTGGACGCCGCGGCGGCCGCGCTCACCGGGCGGCTCGCCGAGGTCGAGCCCGAACTGGTCCGCCGCACCAAGAACACGCTGCGGCTGGCGTCCGACGGCCGTGACCACGCCTCGGCCCTCGCGCACGAGACCGCCGAGCAGATGTGGTCACTGACGCTTCCGACGACCGCGGCGCGTATCGTCCGCTGACCCCGGCAGGACCGCCGGCTCAGCCGGCGGGCGTCACCGCGGTGAAACGCAGGGCCAGGCCGTCGAGGAGCGCCGACAGGCCGGTGTCGAACGCCGTCCGGTCGATCTCCTGATGGTGCTCGGCCAGCAGATGGGCCTGCGGCGCGAGATGCGGGTAGTCGCCGTCGTAGACGGCCGCGTCGGCGGGGAAGCCGCCCGCGAACGAGCCGAGCGCCGAGCCGGTGATGAACCAGCGCATCAGCGCGCCGATCCCGGTGGCCTCCCGGCGCGGCCAGCCCGCCTCGACCAGCCCGCCGAAGACGGCGTCGGCCAGCCGCAGCGCGTTCGGACGCCGCCCGGGGCCGCGCGCCAGCACCGGGATCACGTTCGGGTGCTTCTGCAGCGCGGCGCGGTAGGAGCGGGCCCAGCCCTCCAGGGCGGCCCGCCAGTCGGTGCAGGGCGAGGCGAACATCGTCAGGTCCACCTCGCCGATGACCGCGTCGACCACCGCGTCGAGCAGCTCTTCCTTGGTGGCGACATGGTTGTACAGGGAGGGGCCGCTGACGCCGAGTTCGGTCGCCAGCCGCCGGGTCGAGACCGCCTCGAGCCCCTCGGCGTCGGCGAGGTCGAGGGCGGCGGCGACGATCCGGTCGCGGCTGAGCAGCGGACGGCGGGGCCGCGCCACGGGTGTCTCCCTTCACGGGTTGCGGAACCCGGTCATTGTGCCAGCGACCAGGAAACTTGCGGTGCTAGTTTATTTCAGGATAAAACTCGCATTGCTAGTTTTAGTGCTGGAGCGGAGATCCCTCGTGAATCTTGAACTCTCGGACGAGCAGGCGGCCGTCAAGCGGATGGCCGCCGACTTCATCGACCGCGAGGTGCTGCCCCACGTCGCCGCGTGGGACCGCGCCGAGTCCGTCGATCGGAAGATCGTCGGCCGGATGGGCGACCTCGGGCTGCTGGGCGTCACGATCCCCGAGGAGTACGGCGGCTCCGGCGGCGACCACACCGCCTACTGCCTGGTCCTGGAGGAACTCGGACGCGGCGACTCGGCCATCCGGGGCATCGTCTCGGTCACCCTCGGCCTGGTCGCCAAGACCATCCTGACCTACGGCACCGAGGAGCAGAAGAGCTCCTGGCTGCCGCGGCTGACCTCCGGCGAGTCGCTGGCCTGCTTCGCCCTCACCGAACCCGGCACCGGCTCGGACGCCGGCAACCTCACCACCCGGGCCGTCCGGGACGGCGGCGACTGGCTGATCACCGGCTCGAAGATGTTCATCACCAACGGGACGTGGGCGGAGGTCGCCCTCGTGTTCGCCAGGACCGGCGGAGCGGGGCCCAAGGGTGTCACGGCCTTCCTGGTGCCCGCCGAGCTGATCGGCCGGCGCGAGATCCACGGCAAGCTGGGGCTGCGCGGCCAGGCCACCGCCGAACTCTCCTTCGACGCCGTCCGGGTGCCGGACTCGGCCCGTCTCGGCGACGAGGGAGCCGGGTTCAAGGTGGCGATGGCGGCGCTCGCCAAGGGCCGGATGTCGGTCGCCGCGGGCTGTGTCGGGCTCGCGCAGGGCTGTCTGGACGTCGCCGTCGCCTACGCCAGGGAACGCGAGCAGTTCGGCAAGACGATCGCCGGGCACCAGCTCGTCCAGGAGCTGCTGTCGGACATCGCGGTCGACGTCGCCGCCGCACGGCTGCTGACCTGGCGGGTCGCCGACCTGATCGACCGGGGCCTGCCGTTCGCGACCGAATCCTCGATGGCGAAGCTGTTCGCGTCCGAGGCGTCGGTCCGGGCGTCCAGCAACGCGCTGCAGGTGTTCGGCGGCTACGGCTACATCGACGAGTACCCGGTCGGCAAGATGCTGCGCGACGCCCGCGTCATGACCCTGTACGAGGGCACCAGCCAGATCCAGAAGCTCGTCATCGGCCGGGCGCTGACCGGGGTGAGCGCGTTCTGATGCGGCCGGTGCCCTGCGCGCGGCCGTCCGCATGGAGAGCTGAGCGGGAAACCGAGGAGGAGACAGAGATGGGCCGGTTCACCGGGAAGGTCGTCGTCGTGACGGGCGGCGCGCAGGGCATCGGCGCCGCCACCGTCCGGCGGTTCACCGACGAGGGAGCGACCGTCGCCGTGGTCGACCTCGGCGCGGCGGCGCGGACCGGCCACCCGCACGCCTACGACTGCGACGTCACCGACGCCGCGGCCGTCCAGGCGGTCTTCGACCGCGTCGCCGCGGAGCTCGGCGGGCTCGACGTGCTGGTCAACAACGCCGGGATCATCCGCGACAACCTGCTGTTCAAGATGTCCAAGGACGACTGGGACGCCGTCCTGGACGTCAACCTGACCGGGGTCTTCCACTGCTGCCGCGCCGCCCAGAAGCACATGGTCGCGCAGCGCTCCGGCAAGATCGTCTCACTGAGCAGCCGGTCGGCGCTGGGCGCGCGCGGCCAGGCCAACTACGGGGCCGCCAACGCCGGGATCCAGGCGCTCACCGCGACCCTCGCGATCGAGCTGGGCCCGTTCGGGATCACGGTCAACGCGGTCGCGCCCGGCTACATCGCCACCGCGATGACCGACGCGACGGCCGTCCGGGTCGGCGCGACGCCCGAGGACCACCAGGCCGAGGTCGCCGGACGCACCCCGCTGCGCCGGGTCGGCCGTCCCGAGGAGGTCGCCTCGGTGATCGCGTTCCTGGCGAGTGAGGACGCCTCGTACGTGTCCGGCCAGACCCTGTACATCAACGGAGGCGCACGATGATCTTCAAGGATCTGGACGCGCTGGCCGCCGCCGTTGGGACGGAGCTGGGCGTCAGCGACTGGATCACGATCGACCAGGACCGTGTCGACCGCTTCGCCGACGCCACCGAGGACCACCAGTGGATCCATGTCGACGCCGAGCGCGCCGCCGAAGGCCCCTACGGGCGGACCATCGCCCACGGGTTCCTCACCCTGTCGCTGATCTCGTACTTCGGGCAGGTCGCACGGGTCGAGGGGGTGCGGATGGGCGTCAACTACGGGCTGGACAGGGTCCGGTTCATCACCCCGGTCCCGGTCGGCTCGCGGGTGCGCGGCCGGACCGTGCTGAGCGCCGCCCATCCCGTCGAAGGCGGCCTCCAGACGGTCCGGACCATCACCGTGGAGATCGAGGGCGCGGCCAGGCCCGCGTGCGTCGCCGAGAGCCTGGTCCGCTACCTCCGCTAGCAGTAACCGAGCATCGAGGTCAGCGCGGTCTTCTCGGTGCTCTGCAGGGTGAGGGCGTACTTGTACTTCACCGTGATCCAGCTCTTGGCGTAGGTGCAGTAGAAGCCCGTCAGCGACGGCTTCCAGGCGGCCGGGTCCTTGTCGCCCTTGGCCTGGTTGACGTTGTCGGTGACCGACCAGAGCTGCGGGCTGGACAGGTCGTTGGCGAACGACTGGCGCTTGCTGGTCGTCCAGGCCCACGCACCGGACTTCCAGGCCTCCGACAGCGGGACCATGTGGTCGATGTCGATGTCGCTCGCGGCCGTCCAGGTGGCCCCGTCGTAGGGGCTGTACCAGGAGCCCGAGGTCGCCGCGCAGGACGAGTTGACGACGACGCCGCTGCCGTCGCGCTTGAGCGCGGTCTCACGCGTGTTGCAGGCGCCGCTGATGGTGATCCAGTGGGGGAACAGGTCGCGGTTGTAGGTGGAGGCGTTCGACTCGGCGGCGACGGTCAGCGCCGCGAGCTGGGACTGGGCCGTCGCCTTGGTGGGGATGCCAGGCGGGGTGGCGTGTGCGGTCCCTGCGCCGCAGAGCGCGGCGGCCAGCAGGGCGGCGGACAGGACGGTGATGACTCGCTTCATCGAGCCTTCTCCTTCTGCCGACATCCCGGCCCGGTCGGGGGAAACCGGGACATAGCGGGATGTCTATGGGCAGAAGAAAGATCGCATTATACGTATGACCGCGGAAGATCCAGAAGCGTGAAGATCCGGTTAACTACTGACGGTCGAACGCCGCTAACGGCGGACGGCGGCGCGCTGGTAACGCGGCCAGCGCAGCCGCCGGGCCACGGGGACGCCGAGCCGCGCGGGGAGTTTGCGGAGCGGGCGCGGAGTCAGGTTCATCACCAGCCGGACGTTCCACAACAGCCAGCGGAAGACCAGGTCGCGGCGGCGGTTCCAGGGCAGCCCGTACTGCTCCCTGATCGGCGCGGGCAGCAGCCCGGCCGTGACCAGCCGGAAGACGACCATCGCCGGGTAGAGCAGCCAGCGCAGCGTCGGCGGGTACAGGACGTCACGGGCCTGCTCGCGGGCCGTGTCGCTGACCTGGAGGGTGGCGACCATCTCCGACCAGTAGGCCGCGAAGGCGCGGGCGTCGGCCGGGAGCGCCTCGCGGGGCGCGCCGAGCAGCTCCGCCAGGACCACCGACTGCTGGTAGTACTCCTCGGCGCGCTCCGGCGCGAGCGGCCCGAACATCCGCTCGTAGAGCTCCTTCGAGAGCTGGAAGAGGGTCGCCTGCACCCAGAGCAGCAGCGCGGGATCGTGCGCCGAGTAGCCGGGCCCCCGGACGGCGTCGTGCCGGCGCATCGCCGCCCACGCCACCCGGTGGGCCTCCTCCTTCGTTCCCCAGACCACCATCGCCAGATAGTCGAGGGTGGAGAACAGCCGCGGGAACGGGCTCGACCGGAACCCGCTGTGCTCCGCGACGCCCTGGGCGACGCTCGGGTGGGCGAGCTGGAGCAGCAGCGCGGGCCCGCCGCCGAGGATCGCGAACGGTTCGGAACCGATGTCCCGGATCGCGCTGGCGTCGTCGAAGAACCCGGGCTTCATCTACCGTCCTCACCTTCGTCCGTACGCCTCCAGTGTGGCCGGAACGGGCCGGTGGGCACAGACCCAGGCGGGCGTCAGCGTTTGGCGCGGCCGCCCGGCGCCGTGACCAGCGCGCCGAGCCGGATCCACGGACGGGTCGGTCCCCAGGCGGAGGCGTCGATCGACGGGTCGGCGTAGCAGGGCACGTCGTCGTCGCGGAGCAGCCGTTCGACTCGCGGCTCGTCGAGCGAGGACGCCGCGAACGCGTACAGTTCGCGCAGCCGCGGCACGATGATCCCGTGGTCGAGCAGCCGGGGCAGCCGCCCCTCGCCGCGCAGCACGTCCGCGACGCTCAGCCCGGTCAGCGGATACCCCTGCGGGAAGGAGTCGCGCAGATCGAGGAAGAACCCGACGGCACGGCCGCGCGGGTCGGCGAGCCGCGGCCCGAACGGCGCCAGCGCCCCGAGCGCGAGCCGGGGACGCGCGGCCAGCGCGTGCGTGTACAGCACCCGCAGCAGCGCCACGTTGATCATCAGCCGTTCGGCGGGCAGCTCCCGTTCGGCCAGCGCCTCGTTCGCCAGATAGCCGCCGACGATGCTCGCGTTGTGCGCCCGGAACCAGGAGCTCCGGGACGGCGTGCGGAGGAAGTCCAGCCAGAACCGGACACTGTCCGCAGACGGAACACCCGACGTGCCGCTCAGCAGCGCCGCTTCGGCCTTGTCGCACAGCAGCCGGTCGTTGACCGCGCGCCACCAGCGGCTGCCCGTCCGCGCCGCCAGCACGCCGCGGCTGATCTCCCAGCGCAGGAACCCCAGCTCCGCCCGCCCGTAGCCGGCCGCGACGCCCCGATAGAACTCGCCGGCCAGCGCGAGCCGGGCC
>NZ_BAAGZI010000367.1:0-5855 GCF_054778695.1 Actinocorallia lasiicapitis | reverse complement strand
GCCGCGAGCAGCGGCACGGCCGCGCCGGTGGCGGCGGCGATCGGCGCGGCGGCGGCCAGCCCGACCGGCCGGGAGACGAACGAGATCAGCGAGTCCAGCGCGGAGACCCGGCCGAGCGCCCGCTCGGGGATGCGGTTCTGCATCTCGGTGTCCCAGAGCGGGATGAGCAGGCCGAGCCCGATCATCGCGACCGTGTAGGCGGCGGCGTCGACCCAGACGGGGGCGTGCAGGGCGAACGCCGTCAGCGGCAGCACATAGGTCGCCCCGGCGAGGGTGACGGCGCGCAGCCTGCGGACGATCGGCAGCCGGGTGGCCGACAGGATGCCCGCGAGCATCCCCGCCGCGCCGAGCTGGGTGATCAGCACCCAGGAGGACGCGCCGCCGAGCTCCCGGACGGCGATCACCGGCCCGAGCGTCAGCAGGAATCCGGCCGCGAGGTGCCAGCAGCAGTGGCTGACCACGCTCGCCAGGAACCAGGGGTGGCGGCGCGCCTCCTGCCAGCCTTCGCTGATCTCGGTCGCGAACCCGGACGCCGTGGCCGGTGCGGGCGCCGCGGTGGTGCGCAGCCCCGCCAGGGTCAGCGCGGACAGCGCGAACAGCACGGATGTCAGCAGCGACGACCAGCCGGGCCCCGCGGTGAGGATGAGCGCTCCGGCCAGCGCGGGAGCGGCTAGTTCGGCGAGGCTGCGGGTGCCGCTGAGCCGCGAGTTGAGCCGCAGCCGCTGGTCTTCGGGGGCGAGCGCCCGGACGAGCCTGCTGCCCGCCGGGACGCCGAACGAGATCCCGATCCCGGCGAGCGCCGCGAGCCCGGTGAGATGCCAGATCCGGGCCGTCCCGGTGAGGAGTTCGACGGCGATGGCGAGCTGGGCGAGCCCGCGGAGCAGGTCGGCGGCCGCGGTGATCCGGGCGGGTGGCAGCCGGTCGGCGACGACCCCGGCGACCGGCAGCAGCAGGACGAGCGGGACGAGCTCGGCGGCGAGCACGAAGCCCAGGTCGCCGGCGGTGCCGAGGCCGTGGTCGCCGACGATCGCGAGGGTGAGCGTCATCGGGATGAGCGCGGTGGCCAGCGCCGACAGGGCGCGGCCGAGGATCAGTCGGAGCATCCCCGGAATGTAATTCGCCAGCGAATCATTCGTCAACTAAATATAAGCTGGCGAGGCATACTGGGCGCATGGACGACTCGGTGGACCGGCACATCGCCCGCTGGAAGGGGCTCGCGCCCTTCGACGAGCGGACGGAGGCGATCGTCACCCGGATGCAGTTCCTGGTCAGGCACATGCTGAAGGCCAAGGACCGGGCGCTCGCCGAGGTCGGGCTGCAGGACTTCGAGTTCGAGACCCTGCACTGGCTGGCCGGGCTCGGCGGCCGCACCACGCCGTCCGCGCTGGCCGCCGAACTCAAGATCTCGCCCGCCGGGATGACGGGACGGCTCGACACCCTGGAGAAGGCCGGGCTGATCCGCCGCGTCCGCGCCGACACCGACCGCCGCCGCGTCGACATCGAACTGACCGACACGGGCCACGCCCTGTGGACCAGGGCCCAGGAGATCCGCGGCGACGTCGAGGACCTCATGGCCGGAGTCCTCGATCCGGCCGAGCAGGACACCCTGATCGCCCTGCTCAAACGGATGCTCCTCAAGGTCGAGACCCCGGCCTGAACAGGGCGGCGCCCCCGTCCCGGGAAAGCGGACGGGGGCGCGGTATCCGGTCAGACGCGGCGTCGGAAGCCCATGAGCAGGCCGATCCCGAGGGCGGCGAGGCCGACCTGGAACAGCAGCTCGATCCAGTCGACGCCGTCCGTGGTCGCGACGCCGACGTTCTGGGCGAGCACGGTGCCGATGAGCGCCGCGACGATCCCGATGCCGACCGTGAGCAGCACGCCGATCGGCTGACGCCCGGGCAGGACGAGCCTGCCGAGCACACCGATGATCGCGCCGATGATGATCGCTGTGATGATTCCTGCAGGGGTCATTTCCGCCTCCTTGGCGGGTCGGGTACGCCGGGGGCCGTGCCCGAAAAACGCGGTCCCTCACCTACCGGCACGACTGGCAGGATGGCGGGATGCGGCGGATTCTGGTGCTCTGGGACATCGACCACACCCTCATCGACGCGGGGACCACGGCGAGAACCGCGTACGACGCGGCGTTCTTCCGGGCCACCGGACGTCGGCTGGAACACGCCTGGCGGTTCGACGGACGGACCGAACTGGCCGCCGCGACAGAGGTCCTCGACGTCCACGGGATCCCGGCCGGCGGCGGGATGCTCGACACGTTCCTCGAGCTGATCGTCGAGGAGCTGACCGAGCGGGCCGGGGAACTCGCGGCCGGCGGACGGGTCCTGGACGGGGCCGAGGAGGCGCTCGTCGCGGCCGGTGAACTGGCCGGGGTCAGCCAGACGGTGCTGACCGGGAACCTCTACCCCCTGGCCGTGCTGAAGCTGGACGCGTTCGGGCTGTCGAAATACGTGGACTTCGGGCTGGGCGCCTACGGCGGTGACGCGTTCGAACGGCACGACCTGCCCGCCCACGCGTTCCGGCGGGCCGCCGAGCGGGGGCTCGGATTCACCGGCGCCGACACGGTGATCGTCGGCGACACCGTGCGGGACGTCACCACCGCGAAGCGGGCGGGGGCGCGGGCCGTGGCCGTCGCGACGGGCACCGGGCCCGCCGCCGAACTGCTCGCCGCGGGCGCCGACACCGTCCTGCCCGACCTCGCCGACACCGCCGCGGTGATCGCCGCGCTCGCCGGGAATGCCGCGGCGGGGTCGCTCGTTACATAGTCCGTAGGCCGGTGTGTCCGGTGTCCCCGGGCCTCACCTTCCGCCTTCGTGGAATACCGTCCGGCTGGAGCCACGTTGTGCATACCGCCGAGAGGCGACCCGCGCATCGGCCCTACGACGAAAACACCCCCGCCGGGATGCTTCCCGGCGGGGGTTTCGTCATGATTGCGGGGGAGGTGAACATGGCGACCGAGACACCCGGGGCGGGCGCGCTGCTGGCGCTGCTACGCGAACGGCCGCTGACCAGGGCCGAACTGGTGGAGCTCACCGGGCTGGCCCGCTCGACGGTGTCGCTGCGGCTCGACGCCCTCGCCGCGGACGGCTGGATCGTCCCGTCGTCGGGGCCCGTCTCGTCCGGGGGGCGTCCCGCGACGGCGTTCGTGTTCAACCCCGACGCCCGGATCGTGCTCGCCGCCGACCTCGGCGCGACCGACGGGCGGCTCGCCGTCACCGGCCGCAACGGCCGGATCCTCGCCGAACACACCGCCGACCTGCAGATCGGCGACGGCCCCGAGAAGGTCCTCGACTGGGTGGCGGCCGAACTTCCGGTGCTCGTCGCCGCGGCGGGACGGTCGCCGCGCGAGGCGTGCGGGCTGGGGGTCGGGCTGCCGGGTCAGGTCGACGCGGCCACGGGACGTCCCGGACGCGAGGCGAAGATGCCCGGCTGGGAGGGGTTCGACGTCCCCGGACGGCTCCATGACCGGCTCGGGGTGCCCGTCCTCGTCGACAACGACGTCAACATCATGGCCGTCGGGGAGCATTCGACGGCCCCGCACGTCGACCATCTGCTCCTGGTGAAGCTGGGGACGGGCATCGGCGGCGGGATCATCACCGACCGTCGGCTGCACCGCGGCGCGGGCGCCGCCGCAGGCGACATAGGCCACATTCCCACCCCGTCGGCGGCGGGCCTGCGCTGTGCCTGCGGCCAGACCGGCTGCCTGGAGGCGATCGCCGGCGGAGCCGCGCTGGCCGCGCGCCTGAACGTCACCGACACTCGCGAAGTCGTCAGGCTGGCCCTGGCCGACCGCCCGGAAGCCGTCACCGCGATCACCGAAGCCGCCGACGCGATCGGCGACGTCCTCTCCGCCCTGGTCACCTTCTTCAGCCCCGCCGAAGTCGTCATCGCCGGCGACCTCGCCGCGGCCGGCCCCCCTCTCCTCGACCGCATCCGCTCCCGAGTCCTCACCCGCTCGGTCCCGCGCACCACCGAATCCCTCACCATCCGAGCCAGCCGCCTAGGCGACCGAGCCGGCATAACCGGCGCCGCCCACCAAGCCCTAACCTCCGCCCTAACCTTCTGACCCCCAACGCTCGGCCGGCAGGTACCGACCTCATGGCGGCTGCTCATCACCAGAGCGCAGGCCAAAGCCCCGGGCGATGGTGCGGGCCCGGGGCTTTGGGGGTGGTTCAGGTGTGTGAGGAAGGGGGGTGGGGGGTGGAGGTTTCGGTTTTGGGGACTTTGATGGACTTTGCGGCGCCGGCGTGGGCCATGACGGTGGCCAGGAGGGCGGCGGCGGTGGAGGCCAGGCCCAGCCAGGCGCCGTACTCGACGTTGCCGGGGAGGAAGTCGAAGCCGTCGTTGATGCGGAACTGGCCGGTCTGGATCACCCAGAGGACCGTTGTCACGATGGCGACGAGGGTGCCGAGAGTCAGCAGCACCTTGCGGGAGACGGGGGTTCCGCCAGAGGAGAAGCGGCCGAACATTCCGGCGCCGGGACGCTTCGGACGGAAAAGCGCGGCGAGCAGGTTACAGAAACCGGCGAACAGCAGCGGAAAAGCCATCGAGAACCAGCCTTTCTCGTGGCCGAAACCCGCGAAAAGCTGGTTGATGCCGATGTCGGACGGGATCAGCCCGCTGCCGATACCGAGACTCGCCCAGGGCATCACCGCGCTGAGCAGCAGTCCGATACCCGAGACGGCACCGAAGACACGGGCGATGCTGTCCTGGCTCGAGTTGTTCGCCAGATCGGGAGACAGGCTCCCCACACGCGGATCGCTCATAGCAATTCCCCCCATGGTGCATTCAACCGCCGCAATATCAAACTACCCAGGGCGGTTGGGGCACTCTCCTCGAAAAGGTCAAGTCGCGTCATGGATCATCCGATGGGGCGGGAAATAGCAGAGGGTCTCGCGACGGTCGGACAGCTCGCGGCAGGCGTTGCAGGAGTAGGTGCGGTGGCCGCCGGCGTCCCGCGCCCCGTCGCAGCCGCAGGGCTTCCAGCCGACCAGGACCCGGCCAGGGCCGAGCGGATGGCCATAAGGGCAGGTCGTGGGCGCGTGCATGGCCCCGAACTCTATACGAACAACTTTTCGAAGGTGTTCAGAGGGTCAGGGTGTACAAATGAAGGCGTTCGGCTGCTTCGGCCGATGTCAACGTCGGTGCGAGCCTGCCGTCGAGGTAGCCGCGCGGGTCGACTTCCCGCGTCCGGTCCCAGGGGCCGAGGATCAGCGCGTGCACCCGCTCGAAGCCCAGCAGGGCCCGGACGGTGCCGGCGTCCTCGCCCGGCGCGACGAACCAGTGCAACTCATCGCCTTCGAGGAGAAGTTCCAGCTCCAGATACTGGACGGCGTCCGCCAGCCGCTCCGCCACGTGCATCCGTGGGGCGAGCGCCGCCAGCACGCGGGCTTCGAGCCGTCCGCCGAACAGCCGGTCGAGCTCCGCCCGCCCCAGCACGACCCGTCCCCGGCCGCGCGTCACCAGTTCGACGAGCACGGCCCGCAGAAATCCGTCGCCGCCCGCCCCGACCACTCCGGTATCGCCGTCCAGATAGGAGACCGCGCCCGGCTGCCCTTCGACGCCGCCGCCGCCGAGCCCGCCCCCGCTCGGTTCTCGCCCTCCGTGCGCCACCCCCGCCAGCACCGGAGTCCGGCTGGACACGAACCGGTGCGCCCCGAGCAGCACAAAGAGCAACCCCACCAGAACCCAGTAAACCGGGCTGCGCCAGGGACGCTCGGCCGCGGCGTGCGGCTGGGCATCGGCCAGGTTCTGTTCCGGTGCCGCGCTCACCAGCCAGACCACCCGCCCATCCGGCAGCCGCACCTCGGTGGCCCGCCCCCCGGGCCCCGCCGTCTCCGCCC
>NZ_BAAGZI010000366.1:0-5871 GCF_054778695.1 Actinocorallia lasiicapitis | reverse complement strand
CTCGGCCGGGCACGTCCGGCGGGCGCTCGGCACCCTGGCGGGCTCGCGGCTGCGGGCCGCCGCCCGCGACGGAAGGGTGACGGTCTTCACCGGGCTGCCCGTGCCGAACGCGGTGCTCGTACGGGCACGCCGGTTCGGGATCGAGGTCGTCCAGCACGACTTCCCGTGGCTGCGGTCGCTGCCCGCCGACCCCGCGCCGCAGGAGCGGACCGTGCTGCTCGGCACGTCACTGGTGCGGAACGGGCTCGTCGACAAGGCGTCGTACCTGGGCTGGGTCGAATCGATGCTCGCGGTCGAGCGGTGCGCCTACTTCCCGCACCGGCGGGAGGACCCCGAAGTGCTGGCGCTGCTGCGCGACGACCCCCGCGTCACCCTCGTGGAACGCGATCTGCCCGTCGAGCTGAGCCTGCGGGGGCTGAGCGGACGGCACCGGGTCGTCAGCCTGCCCTCGACGGCGCTGACCTCGCTGCGGGTGCTGCTCGGCGAGGAAGGGCCGCGGATCGAAGGCGTCACCGTGCCCGCCGGATGGTGGACCGAGCAGGCCGACCAGTCGCTCCGCACCCACCTCAGCCTGTTCACCCTCGGTCCGGAGCTCGTGTGAAGCTGCTCGCCGTCGCCGACTCCGACTCCTATCTGAAATGGGCCGCCGCGCTGCTGCGCGGGCTGCCCGACGGGTGGGAGCAGCGGCTCGTCGTCGTCCGGTCGCCGATCACGCCGTCCGAAGAGCAGCGGGCCGCGGCCGTCAGCGGGACCGGGCAGGACGTGCCACCGGTGCTCACCGGGCGGCAGCTTCGCGCCCTGATCAAGGAGTACGACCCGGACGCCGTGCTGCTGTCGGCGACCGGGCCCGTGGTCAGGGTGCTGACCGACTACGCCAACCGCGACCGGCGCAGGCTGCTGCTGACCGGGCTGCCCGGGATCTCGGTGCCCGCCAGCGCGAAAGCGTGGCGGTTCCGTTCGGGCTGCGACCTGTTCGTCGTGCACAGCGCGCGGGAGGTCGCCGAGTTCAGCGAGATCGCCGACCGGCTCGGGATCGCCGGGAAGACCGTGCTGGCGACCCTGCCGTTCCTGCACGGCGCCGCCGCCCGGGGGCCCGTCCGGGACCGGGTGGTGTTCGCGACCCAGGCGAAGGTGCCGGTGCTGCGCGAGGAACGCGTCGCGATCCTGCGGGCGCTCGCCGCGCTCTCGGCCGGCCACCCGGACGTCGAAGTGGTGGTGAAGCTCAGGGCACGCGCCGACGAGCAGCAGACCCACCACGAACGGCTGCACTACGAGACGTTGTGGCACGAACTCGACGTCGACCACTCGCTGCTGACGTTCGACGCCGGGCCGATGCACGAACAGCTCGCCCGGGCGCTCGGATTCGTCACGGTCAGCTCGACGGCCGCGCTCGAGGCGATCGCCGCGGGAGTGCCCGTCAACGTGCTCGCCGACTTCGGCGTCAACGCCGAAATGATCAACCTGGTGTTCGAGGGCAGCGGGGTGCTCGGCACGCTCGCCGACCTCGAAGCCGGACACTTCCGCACCCCGGACCCCGACTGGTGCGACGCCAACTACTTCCACCCCGCCGAAGCGAACGACTGGGCGGACTCCCTCCAGGAGACGGTATGCACGGAGCTCCCCCCGGCGAGACCGCACCAGGCGTCACGGTGGCGAAGGACCCGGGCGACGCTCCGGCTGGAGCTGCCGCCGATCGCCTACCGGAGGCTCGTCAAAGTGCGGCGGGCGCTCCGGCAGTCCCCGGCCGAGACGCGTTCTTCGACAACGCGAAGTTCCTTCTGATCGTCCTGGTCGTCATCGGGCACACGATCGAGAACGTCCGGGGGATCAGGGGGACGCTCAGCGCTTACGCGTTCATCTATCTGTTCCACATGCCGGCGTTCATCCTGATCACCGGGTATTTCTCGCGGTCGTTCGGGCGGGCGGAGAACCGGTCGGTGCGGCTGGTGGTGCAGCTTGTCGTGCCTTATCTGCTGTTTCAGATCGCCTATGTGAACTACGACAGGTATGTGGGCGGGGCGGATAATCACTTCAATCCCTATGACCCTTATGGATTGATGTGGTTTATCTGTTCGCTGGTGATCTGGCGGGCGTCGGTGTCGTTCTGGCAGAAGGTGCGGTGGCCGCTCGCCCTGGCCGTTCTTGTATCGGTGACGGCCGGGTTCTTTCCGCTGCCGGGGGAGTTCGATCTGCATCGGACCGTCGGGTTCCTGCCTTTCTTCGTTCTCGGGCTCTGTTTGAAGCCTTCGCATTTCGAATTGCTGAAGGAGCGGGGGGTCCGCATTGGTGGGGCGGCGCTGCTCGCGGCCGTCGCGCTGGGGATGTGGCTGTGGTCGCGGGAGTTCCCCGTCGCCTGGTTCTGGTACGCCGACACCTACCGGGAACTGGGCCATGGACGTCTTGAAGGGGCCGCGCTCCGGTTGGGGCTGCTGGCTCTGGCCGCGGTCGTGGCGTTCGCGTTCCTCGCGGTGGTGCCGCGCCGCCGCACCTGGTTCACCGGGCTGGGGCAGTACACGCTTTATGTGTATCTGCTGCATGGGTTCGTCATCTATGCCGCCAAGTACAGCGGGCTGTTCGCGGAGAAATGGACCCGGACGGTCCATGGTGCGCTGCTGCTCTCCGTCGCCGCGACGGTTCTCGCGGTCGTCCTTGCCCAACCGGCCGTCGCCCGGATCCTCAAGCCCGTCGTGGAGCCCGACGTGAAGTGGGCCTTCCGTAGATGAAGCGGGCGAAGCGCCTTGTTCATCGGGCGTTCGCCGGTCGGAGGGACGGGGCGGGCATCTTGTCCGGGACGGATTTTCCGGGACGGGAAGGCGGCGGGATCCGATGGGACGGCTTGCGGGCGGGATGGTCGGGGTGCTGGTCGCCGGGGTTCTCGGAGTGCCCGGCGGGGCGGCCGCGGCCGTCGCGGGGGCGAGGGCCTGGGATTTCAACGGGGACGGGTACGGGGATGTGGCGTTCGGGGTGCCGACGTGGCAGTTCCCCGCGGGTGACCGTCCCTACCGGGGGGCGATCGGTGTGCTGTACGGCTCGGCTTCGGGCGTCGGCGCTGAGCCGAGGATCGTGCTCGGCCCGCCCGCGACCAACAGCGCCGGGCTGTGGCAGGGCTTCGGACGGGTGCTGGCCTCCGGCGACTTCGACCGCGACGGCTACGCGGACCTGGCGGTCGGCGGCGTCGACGACGCGGCGGGCCGTGGCTCGGTCAGGCTGTTCTTCGGCGGCAGGCGCGGCCTGAACGAACGTCCCGTCCTGCTGAAGCCGCCCCGCAGGGCAGGCTCGAAGTTCGGCTTCGCACTCGCCGCTGGCGACTTCGACAAGGACGGCTACACGGACTTGTTCGCGTCTGAGGTCTTCGGCGGCCACGCCTGGATCTTCCGGGGCGCCCCCCGCTTCCGCCACACCAGAAAGGCGACAAAACTCCCCGTCTGGGACAAGAAGTCGTACGTCCGCGACGCCGCCGCCGGAGACTTCAACGGCGACGGCCGCGATGACCTGGTCCTGTCCTGGTTCCGCCGCAAGGACCTCACCACCCGAACCCCCAACCGCCTGAGCGTCTTCCCCGGCCATGCCAAAGCACTACGGAAGCCGGTCACCGTCAAGGTCAAGGCAGGCCCAGGCGAACTGGCCGTCGGCGACCTCACCGGCGACGGCCGCGCGGAGATCGCCTACTCCCTGAACACCCGAGCCCGCGTATGGCGAGGCACCCCCAAGGGCCTCGCCAGAAGCAAGGCGTCAGAGTCCCCACAGCTCGGCGCCGGTGCCCTGTCGATCGGCCACAGGGTGCTCGCGCTCGGCGACGCGCCAGCCGCCCGGATACGCCTGTACAACGTGACCCCGTCCGGACGGTTCACCCTGCGCAAGACGCTCAGCCCCGGCGCAACACCAGCCGGAGGCTACGGATCATCGGTATCCCTCCGAGACTTCGACGGCGACGGAACCCCCGACATCGCAGCCGGAATCCCCTACGAAAAATTCACCTGCCAGGTACCAGGCCAGCTCCTGCACCGCAGCATCGAAGTGGCCTACGGCAGCACGACCCCCGTACACCGCTTCCCCCTCCCCCCGATCCTCGACTCCTCCTACAGCGTCCTCGTCCTGCCCTGATCAGGGGAGACGGTGCGGTCGGTCGATGGCAAGAACCTGATCATTCAGGTGGTGCCGATGGATGGCTGTCCCGTGGCGGAGGTAGCGGGGCGTCGCGGCGTACCACGATCACCGTGCGTACTGCTCCGACGAGCAGCGCGAAGATCACTGGCGTGGTCACCAGGCCCCAGCCGATGTCGAAGGCCGCTCCGTCGCTTCGCGCTCCGGTCGTCGCCCAGATCAGGCCCCACGGTAGATCGGCTCGTGAGGCGATGCCGTATCTGCCCGAGAGCTCGGCCGCGATGTTCGCCGCGACGAAGCACGCCACGAAGCCGAACGGCCCTGCCACGAGTGCCCAGGGGTAGATCCGCGGCCAGGCCGGCCAGCGCTCCGCCAACTCGCCCGCGACGAACACCACCACCACCAGCAGCAGCAGCCCGCCGAGGTAGAGCAGCTCGGTCGGCCGGAACGGCTTGACGAGCTGCGGAGCGATCCCGACGGCCAGCAGCAGGGCCATGAGCTGCCACCGCTGCTTCCTTCTTTCCAACATAAGACCCATTTTGCCTGATCAGGGGAGGTAGGGGGTGAAGAGGAGGCGGCGGTCGGGGGTGGTGCCTCGGAGGACTTCGGTGAGGGTGGGTGGGGGGAAGGTGGCGAGGGTGGAGCGGGTTCGGGTGTGGAGCGAGGCGCGGACGGGTGGGGTGAGGCGGTCGGCGGTGGTGAGGTGGTGGGCGATGATCGCGCAGTAGTTGCGGATGGCCTTGTGGTGGAAGCGGGTGGGGTCGGGGTCTTCGGTGAGGTCGGACAGGACCTGGTCGAAGGCGTCGAAGAAGTGGAGTTGGCGGGCGTCGCCGATCTGGGTGAGGGAAGTGGGGGAGTCGCGGCGGTAGTGGACGCCCTGCAGGGAGGTGACGGCGAAGGTCGAGGCGCGGCGGTAGAGACGCCAGAACCAGGGGCGGTCCTCGGCGGTGTGCAGGGCCGGGTTGAAGTGCAGGAGGCCCTGGTCGAGGAGGGAGCGGCGGTAGATGCCCGACCAGGTGTACGGGTAGTCGACCATGGACGCTTCGTGGTGGGGGAGGATCGCGTCGCGGGCCGGGAGGACACGGTCGCGGCGGCCCTCCGGGGGGCGGTGGCGGGTGCGTTTGTGGGCGCGGACCTGGACATGGTCGGAGATCACGAAGTCGCAGCCCAGCATCTCGATCTTGGCGACGAGGTCGGCGAGATAGCCGGGACGGATCCAGTCGTCGCCGTCGAGGAAGGTCAGATAGGCGCCCGAAGCGGCGGCCAGGCCCGTGTTGCGGGCGGCGCTCGGACCGGCCGGAACCGTGTGGGTGAGGACGGTGAGGTTCGGGATCGCGGCCCGCGCCAGCAGGGCAGGGGTGCGGTCGGTGGAGCCGTCGTCGACCGCCAGGAACTCGAAATCCGGACGGGAGTTGCGCGCGAGACTCCACAGCAGCGCCTCGACCTGGTGCTCGACGTTCCGCATCGGCATCACGACCGACAGGGTGATCACGGCAGGTCCGATCTGAGCAGCCGGCGCACCAGCCCCGGCCGGGGGCCCGGCAGATCGAGGTCGGCGAGCCGGTCGGGGGCGAAGTAGCGGTGCAGGGCGCGCGGCCCGTCCAGATAGCGGACGGCCGCGTCCCGCAGTTCGGGCAGGGTGCCGGGCTGCTCGGTGTAGGCGAGCGCCAGCAGCAGCGGGCCCGCTTCGGCGGGAGTGAGGACGGGCGGGGCGATCCGGCCGTTCTTCTGGAGCCGGGGCAGCAGCGTGTCAGCGACGGCGGCCCG
>NZ_BAAGZI010000365.1:0-5902 GCF_054778695.1 Actinocorallia lasiicapitis | reverse complement strand
GGCCTCGGCCGGATCGGCGAGCTGGCCGCCCCGATCACGCTCCGCGAGTTCACCGCCCGCGTCGCCGCCGGCCTCCCCGCCACCTCCTGGGGCGTGCGGGCCGCGGGCGATCCCGACCGCGAGATCCGCACCGTCGCCGTGTGCGGGGGAGCGGGCGACTCCCTGATCGAGACGGCCCGTGCCGCGGGCGCCGACGTCTACCTCACCTCCGACCTCCGCCACCACCCCGTGTCGGAGTCGCTGGAGAAGAGCGCGATGGCGCTCGTGGACGCCGCCCACTGGGCCACCGAGTGGCCCTGGCTCGCCGACCTGGCCGCTTTCCTCGAACCCGTTGTGAAGACCAGGATCTCCACGCGCGTCACCGACGCGTGGACCCATGCCGTTGAAGGAGCTCAGTGAAAGCCGCACCCCGAGACCAGCAGCGTCTGCTCGACCTGCAGGAACTGGACTCGACCCTCGACCG
Source organism: Actinocorallia lasiicapitis (assembly GCF_054778695.1). Taxonomy (NCBI): domain Bacteria; kingdom Bacillati; phylum Actinomycetota; class Actinomycetes; order Streptosporangiales; family Thermomonosporaceae; genus Actinocorallia; species Actinocorallia lasiicapitis. Next base: position 5,439 of record NZ_BAAGZI010000365.1, on the reverse strand, counting down.
GCTCGCCCACCGCGGGCGCACCCTGCCCGAGCTCGCCGAGATCGCCTCCCTCCAGGGCCGGGCCGACGAGCTGCGCGACCGGCTGGTCGACGCCCAGACCGAGCTGAGCGACCTCGACCGCGAGCAGGCCAAGGCCGAGCAGGACGTCGACCAGGTCAGGCTCCGCGCCGACCGCGACCAGAAGCGCCTGGACTCCGGCATGGTCACCTCCGCCAAGGACCTCGCCTCCCTCCAGTCCGAGATCGTCTCGCTCCAGCGCCGTCAGGGCGAGCTGGAGGAGGTCGTGCTGGAGATCATGGAGCGCCGGGAGACCGCCGAGGCCAAGGTCACCGAGGTCAGGGCCCAGCAGGCCGAGCTCGACGCGACCCTCGCCAAGCTCACCGACGCCAAGGCCAGGGCCGAGCAGGAGATCGCGGGCGAGGCCGGGCTCAACACCCAGGCCCGCAAGGGCGTCTCCGGCGACATCCCCGCCGATCTGCTGGCCCTGTATGAGAAGCTGCGCGACCAGTTCGGCGGCGTCGGCGCGGCCGCGCTCACCCGCGGCCAGTGCCAGGGCTGCCGGCTCGCCCTCAACACCTCCGACCTCAACCGCATCCGGGCCGCGGCCCCCGACGACATCGTCCGCTGCGAGGAGTGCCGCCGCATCCTCGTCCGCACGGCGGAGAGCGGTCTTTGACCCGCTCCCTGATCGTCGAGGCCGACGGCGGCTCCCGGGGCAACCCGGGGCCCGCCGGCTACGGCGCGATCGTGCTGGACGCCGCGACGGGCGAACTGCTGGCGGAGGCGGCCCGGTCCATCGGCCACGCCACCAACAACGTGGCCGAGTACCGCGGGCTGATCGCGGGCCTGGCCCACGCCGCCGAGCTGGCGCCCGACGCGGCCGTCCGGGTCAGGATGGACTCCAAGCTGGTCGTCGAGCAGATGTCGGGCCGCTGGAAGATCAAGCACCCCGACATGAAGCCGCTGGCCGCGGAGGCGGCCGCGCTCGCCGCCCGCTTCCCCTCGGTCACCTACGAGTGGATCCCGCGAGCCGCGAACTCCCACGCCGACCGGCTGGCCAACGAGGCGATGGACGCCGCCGCGCGCGGCGAGACGTGGATCTCCGCCGAGCCGGCCGCCCCCGCGGCACCGGCCCAGAAGTCGTGGGTGCCGCCCAGCACCGTCCCGACCCGCACGCTGCTGCTCCGCCACGGCCAGACCCCCCTGTCGGTCGAGCGCCGCTTCGCCGGCATCGGCGACATCCCGCTCACCGAGCACGGTTTCGCCCAGGCGGAGGCCGCCGCCCAGGCCCTGGCAGGACGGGGTGTCGACGTCATCGTGGCGAGCCCCCTGCGCCGCGCCCAGGACAGCGCGAAGGCCGTCGCCAAGGCCACCGGCGCCCAGATCGCCACCGACGAGGGCTTCCGCGAGACCGATTTCGGTCTCTGGGAGGGCCACAGCTTCGCCGAGGTCAAGGAGCGCTGGCCGGACGAGCTCGACGCCTGGTTCGCCGATCCCGACTTCGCCCCGCCGGGCGGCGAGTCGTTCGCCGAGGTCTCCCGGCGCGTCACCGCGGCCAGGGACCGCCTGCTGAGGTCATATCCCGAGCAGACCGTCGCCGTGGTCTCCCACGTGACCCCCATCAAGATCATGGTCCAGTTCGCCCTGGACGCCCCCAACACGATCCTCTACCGCCTCCACCTCGACACCGCCTCCCTGTGCACCGTCGACTGGTACGCCGACGGCCCCGCTGTCGTCCGCTCCCTCAACGAGACCCACTACCTTCCGTAGCCCCTAGGATGGTCTCGGCGAGTGAGGCGGTCGGGCGGCCGCGGCGGGGAGCGATTCCCGTCGAGGAAAGTCCGGGCTCCGCAGAGCAGGGTGGTCGGTAACGCCGACCCGGGGTGACCCGCGGGACAGTGCCACAGAGAACAGACCGCCCCGGCTCAGGCCGGGGTAAGGGTGAAACGGTGAGGTAAGAGCTCACCAGCGCCCCAGGCGACTGGGGCGGCTAGGTAAACCCCACCCGGAGCAAGACCAGACAGCGTGTGATCGAGGGCTGCTCGCCCGAGCACGCGGGTAGGTCGCTGGAGGCCGCCGGCAACGGCGGTCGTAGATGGATGGTCGCCACCGGGCCCAGCGCCCGGTACAGAACCCGGCTTACAGACCGCCTCACCCGTCGCCGCGGTCGTGCGGCGCAAGCGAAAGGCCCCGCCACCCGAGCTCGGGTGGCGGGGCCTTCGTTGTCGCCGCGGGAGTTCGGCGTAGGGAACGGCTCTACTTGGCGGCGCTCTCGATAACCGTGGCTTCCTTCGGGCGGTCGGAGTCGGCGGCGAGGGCGAACTCGGCGCGCGGCTGCTCGATCTGGCCGAGGGAGACCGTCTCGCGCTTGAAGAACAGCGCGAGGGTCCAGTCGGCGACCACGCGGACCTTGCGGTTGAAGGTGGGGACACGGCTCATGTGGTACGTGCGGTGCATGAACCAGGCCGGGATGCCGCGCTGCTTGATGCCGTAGACGTGCGCGACGCCCTTGTGCAGGCCGAGACCGGCGACCGAGCCGACGTAGGCGTGGCGGTAGGGCTTGAGCGCCTTGCCGCGGACGGCCGCGACCAGGTTGTCGCCCAGCACCTTGGCCTGGCGGACGGCGTGCTGCGCGTTGGGGGCGCAGGTCTCGCCCTCGTCCTTGGTCAGGTCGGGGATGGCGGCGTTGTCGCCGGCGGTGAACGCGCGGACCGTTCCCTCGATCTGCAGGAACTCGTTGCCCTTGACGCGGCCCCGCTCGTCCAGCGGCAGGTCGGTCGACTTGAGCATCGGGTTGGCCTTCATGCCGGCGGTCCACACCAGGGTGTTGGTGTCGAACTCGTCGCCGTCCGACAGGACGATGTGCTTGTCGACGGCCGAGTTGAGGAAGGTCTTGAGCTTGACCTCGATGCCGCGGCCGCGGAGCTGCTCGGCGGTCCACTTGCCGAGCTCGGGGCCGACCTCGGGGAGGATCTTGTCGGCGGCCTCGACCATCACCCAGCGCATGTCGGCGGGCTTGAGGTTCGGGTAGTCCCTGATGGCGTCCTTGGCCATGTCCTCCATCTCGGCCAGCGCCTCGACGCCGGCGAAACCGCCGCCGACCACGACGAAGGTCAGCGCCTTCTTGCGCAGCTCCTCGTCGTCGGTGGTGGCCGCGATGTCGAGCTGTCCGAGGACGTGGTTGCGGAGGTGGATGGCCTCGCCGATGGTCTTGAACCCGATGCCGTTCTCGGCGAGCCCGGGGATCGGCAGGGTGCGCGAGACGGCGCCGGCGGCGATGACCAGGTAGTCGAAGGTGATCCGCTTCGGCGGGCCCTCGACCGGCTGGATGATCGCCCAGCGCTCGGCCTGGGAGAGCTCGGTCACCCGGGCCGTCACGATGTTGACCTTCGGCAGCACCTTGCGCAGCGGCACCACGACGTGGCGGGGCGAGATGTTGCCGGCCGCGGCCTCGGGGAGGAACGGCTGGTAGGTCATGTACGAGACCGGGTCGACGATCGTGATCGAAACGTCTCCGCGCTTCAGTTCGCTCTTCAGCTTCTTCTGGAGGCGGAGCGCGGTGTAGAGACCCACGTAACCGCCGCCGACGATGAGGATGTGGGGGGCATCGGGGTTCTGTACCGGCCTTGTGGCCATCTCGGGCTCCTAGCGAGGTTCGCAACCAGACGTCTTACTTTGTGAAGACATTCACAATGTAGCCCATCTGCTTTGGTCTATGCCAATCAAAAACCCGGAAAGAACCATGGAAATTTCCGAACACGCAAAGTTGGAGCGGTCTAGCCCCGTGAACTAGGCCACAAATTCTCTCGCCATCAAGATTCAGGGGGCACTTGCATGACCAACGTCACAGCCTGGAGGGCCTATAAGGTGGGCGAATGCAGAACACCCCGGTTCGAGCCGCCGCGTGCGCAGCGGCGGCCCTGGCCCTGGTCGCGCTTCCCGGCTGCGGAGTGATCGGCGGAGGCTCCGACGGCGAGACCGCCGAGCTGACCGTCAGCTCCCAGTACTTCACCGACCTCAAAGACCTCCCAGCGAGATACGCGTGTTCGGCTTATCGTGGACAGGGCAAGACTCCGCCGCTCCACTGGACCGCCTACAGCGACGCCAAGGCCTTCGCCATCGTCGCCGACGACCCGGACGCTCGCGGAGGCACTTATATTCACTGGGTGCTCACCAACTTGGACGGCACGACCACCGACATCGTCGAGGGTCAGACCCCGCCCAAGGCGATCCTCGGCGAGAACTCGGCACAGCAGCGGGACTACGAGCCGCCCTGCCCCCCGCAGGGGCAGCGGCACCGGTACCGCTACACCGTGTACGCGCTGAAGGAGGCCATCCCGGCTGAGGACGCGGTGGAGCTGAAGAAGTCACTGCCCGCCATCGCGAGCCGCACTATCGCTCGCGGTCGGATCACCGGATACCTCGGGCAGTCGAAGGGGTCCTGAGTCCTCCTCGACCGGTGGCGGAAACTGCGGAGATCGTGTGAAGGTAGACCTTCACGCTGGACCATGGCATTGGGTGGAGCGATGACGATTCTGATCGTGGGCGGACTGCTGTTGCTAGTCGTCCTGGTCGTGGTCCTGGTCGTCCTCGGTATGCGCGCCGGGCGCCGGGACGACGATGACGACGTGTGGATGAGCGACGAGGCCGAGGCTCCGCGCCCCCGCCGCGCCGTCGAGAGCGACGACCAGCCGGGCACCGGATTCGATCTGCGGGTCGCCGGCGGCGCCGGGAGCAAGGCGCCGCTGCCCGCGCCGGTCGAGGCGCCGCGCCGCGGCGGCCGCGCCAGCGAGCAGATGGGCGACGACGACTACTGGGCGACCATCACCTTCGACAAGCCCAAGTTCCCCTGGCAGCAGGACAACGGGCAGGAGCCCCCGGTCGACGGCCCCGACCCGCTGGGCCACGCGGCCGCGCCGGAGCCCGAGCCCGCCGTGCACGCGTCCCAGATGTCCACGCAGGCGATCCAGGCACCGGGCGGCAGGCAGCAGCCCGATGACGGCTACGGCGACTCCTACGGCCAGTACGACGACGGCTACGCCGACGACCAGTACGGCCCCGCCGACTCCTACGCCGGCGCCGACCAGTACGCGGGCTCCGATGCCTACGCGGGGGCCGACCAGTACGGCAACGACGCCTACGGCGAGGCCGGTTACGACGACGGCTACGCCGCCGACCCCTACGAGCAGCAGCGCGACGTGCCCGTCGCGGCCTCCTACGAGCCCGAGCCCGCCCCGCTCCGCCCCGACCCGCTGGAGCCGTCGGCGCTCGACTGGCAGAACAACGAGCCGCTGACCAGGTTCGACCAGCCGCCCGTCCGCTCGTTCGACCCGCCCGCGCCGTCGTACGAGCCCGCCGCGCCCGCCTATGAGCGTGAGCCCTCGGCCACCGCCTACGACCGTCCGGCGTACGAGCCGGCGGCGGCCTACGAGCCGCCCG
>NZ_BAAGZI010000364.1:0-5904 GCF_054778695.1 Actinocorallia lasiicapitis | reverse complement strand
CCCGCAGGACGGCGGCGTCGTCGCCGGGGCCGCGCAGGGCGGCCCACCGGTCGCCGAGCGCGGCGAAGTCCGCTCGCTGGAGGCGGCCGTCGCCGTCGGAGTCCATCGCGGCGAAGATGCCGGAGATCTTGGTTCGCTGGAAGTCACTGGACATGAACCCATCGTCACCGGCGTTTCGCCGGGGTGACAGTGGCGTGCGGGTGGGGTTTATGTGGCCTGCGGGGTGAGGGTCACAGGACGGCGATGGGGTTGATCGGGCTGCCGGTGCCGCCGTCGATGACGAGCGGGGCGGCGATGAACAGGAAGTCGGTGCGGCCGGTGGCGGGCAGCTCCTCCAGCCAGAGCATCTCGGCGAGGTAGATGCCGTGCCGCCAGAGGAAGATCATGTGCAGGTCGTCTTCGAGTGACTCGTCGGCGCCCTGGTGGGCGTTGAGCCCGCTGATCGCGGCGTTGTCGCAGGCGACCATGCAGACGTCGCGCTCGGCGAGCCAGCGGCCCGCCTCGGCGGACAGTCCCGGCTGGCCCGACCAGTAGGTGGCGGGCGACTCCTGCCAGGCCAGCGGCCAGCCCGTCCTGACCACGGCGACATCACCGGGACGCACCTCGCTCCCGCACCCGGCCAGGTCGGCGGCGGTGATCCGGTGGTCGGCGGGCAGGTAGGGCAGGCCGTGCAGCCCCGCGACGTCGAAGAAGACGCCGCGCGCGACGACGGGCCCGGCCTTGTCGATGCCGCACCGGGTGGCCCCGTAGGAGCGGACCCGGTCGGCCGGGTGCCCGTTGTACAGGGAGTCACCGGACCACATGTGGCTGAGCGCGTCCATATGGGTGGTGGTGCCGTGCGGGGTGACGATCAGGGCGTCGTCGGCCATCTTCAGCCCGGCCCCGATCGGCCGGACCCCGGCCGCGTAGTCGCCGCCGTCGACCGACATGAAATGCTGCGGCAGCGGCCGGCCCCGCAGGTGCGGCACGGTCGTGGGCGCCGGGCTGGAGGTCGCGCCCTTGATCGGGAGCGACAGGGAGAGCATCCGACCCTCGCGGACCGCGCCCGCCGCCGCGACCACCACCTCGGGGGTCAGCAGGTTGAGCGCGCCGCGCTCGTCGGCGCTCCCCCATCGACCCCAGTTGCCGGTCTCGTCCATGATGTAAGTGAACCCTTTCAAAGGAGTGGCTGATGACGGTAGTGCAGGGTGCGTGCGATCCCCGGTTCCAGGGCGTCAGGGACGCCTTCGAGGCGTCGTTCGCCGCGGGGCACGAGGTGGGCGCGGCGGTGTCGGTGTTCCATGACGGGGTGAAGGTCGTCGATCTGTGGGGCGGGGTCGCCGACCAGCGGTCGGGCGCGCCCTGGCTGGAGGAGACCCCGTGCCTGGCGTTCTCCTGCACCAAGGCGGTGACGGCGACGGCCGCGCTGATGCTGAGCGAGCGCGGCCAGGTCGACCTGGACGCCCCGGTGAGCGGCTGGTGGGACGGGTTCGGCCGGAACGGCAAGGAGAAGACCACCGGGGTGCATCTGCTGACACACCAGGACGGGCTGCCCGCTTTCGACCGTCCGGTGACGGTCGAGGAGGCGGCCGATCCGGCGGCGATGGCGGAGTTGCTGGCCGGGCAGGCGCCGGTGTGGGAGCCGGGCACCGCGCACGGCTACCACGCGCTGACCTTCGGCTGGCTGGCCGGGGAGATCGTCCGCCGGCACACCGGGGCGCCGGTCGGTGAGTTCGTGCGCCGGGAGATCTCCCCCGACCTCTGGATCGGCCTGGACGACGCCGAGATCGAGCGGGCGGCCCGGCTGACGGCCACGGCGGGCGTCCCGAGCGGCGGCGACCGTCCCGGCGTCGGCGCGTCGGCGGAGCTGCTGCACCGGCTCGCCGAGGCCTACCTGGATCCCGCGTCGCTGCTCAACCGCACGCTCAACAATCCGGGCGGCTCCTACAACAAGCCCGCGGTCCTGCGCGGCGGCTGGCCCGCCGCCGGCATGGTCACCACGGCGCGCGGCCTCGCCGGGTTCTACAACGATCTGCTCGGCGGCCGGTTCCTCAAGGAGGAGACGCTCCGCGACGCGATCCGCCCCCGGGTCGCGGGCGCCGACCGGGTGCTGCTGGTCAACAGCTCGTTCGGGCTGGGGTACATGCGGCCGTCGAACATGTTCTTCACGCCGAAGGCGGGCCGTGCGACGGCGTTCGGGCACGCCGGGGCGAGCGGTGCGACGGGCGTCGCGGATCTGGAGCACGGGCTTGCCCTCGCCTATGTCCCGAACCTGATGCGCTCGGACGCGATCACCGGTGACCAGCGGGCGTTCCGGCTGGTGGAGGCCGCGTATCACGCGATCACTGCATCGTGATGCCGCCGGAGACCGACAGGGTCTGGCCGGTGATGTACTCGGCGCGGTCGGTGCACAGGAACGCCACCAGCCCGGCGACGTCCTCGGGGCGGCCGATCCGGCGCAGCGGGATCCCCTTGGCGAGCTTGTCGAGCAGGCCGGGGTGCTGCTCGGCGACCTGCCGGACCATCGGGGTGTCGGTCGGTCCCGGGCACACGACGTTCGACGTCACGTTGCCGCGGGCCGCTTCCCTGGCCAGGGTCTTGGCGAGCCCGAACAGTCCGGATTTGGTGGCCGCGTAGGCGCCTTCGCCGCCGGAGCCGGCGCGTGCCCCGTCGGAGGAGACGAAGACGAGCCGGCCCCAGCCGCGTGCGGTCATCCCGGGCAGCAGGGCCTGGGTGAGCTGCATGGGCGCGCGCAGGTTGATCCGCCACATGAGGTCCCAGTGGGCGGGTGAGCTGTCGACGAACGGTTCGACGATCGACACCCCGGCGTTGTGCACGAGGACGTCGACCGGACCGGCGGCCTCGGCGAGGGCCGTGATCGAGCCGGGGTCGCCGAGGTCGACGGCCAGGGCCGACGCGTCGGGCAGGGTCCTGGCGAACGCGGCGGCGGACTCGGCGTCCAGGTCGGCGATCAGCACCTGCGCGCCGAGGGCGGCCAGATCGGTGCAGATCGCCCGGCCGATGCCGCCCGCGCCACCGGTGACGAGGGCGCGGCGGCCCGCCAGCGAGAGACCGTTCACGTCCGGCTCCAGACCTTGACGAGCTCGTCGGCGGTCACGCGCGCCGCGAGCAGGCTGATGGTGTTGCGCATGACCTCGTCGCCGTAGGCGGCGGGGATCCCGGCGACCGCGTCGGCGACGACCACGGCCCGGTAGCCGAGGTCGACGGCCTCCAGGCAGAGCCCGGGGATGCCGAGGTTCAGCGAGACGCCCAGCGCGACCACGGTCGTGACGCCGAGGGAGCGCAGCAGCTGGTCGACGGAGGTGCCGGTGAACGGGGAGAACCCGTGGAACCGGCGCGACTCCAGATCGTCCGGATCGGCCAGTTCCGGCAGCACCTCGATCGCTCCGGTGCCCTCCAGCATGTGAGCGGGATCGCGGAGCAGCCCCTTGATGAAGGGGGCGTTCGCGGTGTGGCTGCCGGCGCGGTCGGCGCGGAAGGCGGCCGTGCACTGCACGACCCTGATCCCGGCCGCGCGGGCGGCGGTGAGGGTGCGGACGGCCGCGGGCACGACGCCGCGGTCCGCGCAGACGCCGGCCAGTTCGGGAAAGGTCGCGAGGTCGCCGACGACGCCCCGCTGCATCTCCATCACCAGGACGGCCGTGTGCCGGGGGTGGGCCAGTTCGGCCAGATCGAGAGCCACCGCCCCACCATATCTAGCCTAGCGCTTGCTTGGGTACCCTTGCCGGGTAACCAAGCGTGCGCTAGTTTGGCCAGCGATGGATCCGACGCGTCCCGTACCCGTACCGAGCCCGCTCACAGCGCCTTACTGGGAGGCCTGCCGGCGGGGGGAACTCGTGGTGCAGCACTGCACGGACTGCGGGCGGTTCATCCACTTTCCGGAGGCTTCCTGCCCGTTCTGCGGGAGCGGCAATCTCCCGTGGGAAGCGGTGTCCGGGCTCGGCCGGGTCCACACGTTCAGCACGGTGCACCGATCCTTCCTGCCCGGATTCACCCCGCCCTTCACCGTCGCCTGGATCGACCTGGACGAGGACGTCCGGGTGTTCGGCGGCCTGCTGGCGGACGAACCGCGGATCGGGGCCAGGGTCCAGGTGTGCTTCGACGAGCTTCCCGGCTTCGGGCCGGTCCCCCAATGGAGAGCCGTATGACCAGTCCCGCCACCCCGAAGGTCGGCAACGTCCTGTATCCCGCGCAGGACGTCGCGCAGGCCGTCGCGTTCTACACCAAAGGGCTGGGCCTGACGGTCAAGTTCGCGGACGGCGCCCGGTTCGCCGCCCTGGACGGCGGCGGCACCACCTTCGCCCTCGCCGGCGAGGAAGAGGACCTCGTCGGCGTGCCCGCCGTCTCCTTCAAGGTCGAGGACGTCCCCGCGGCGGTGGAGCGGCTCGTGGCCGCGGGCGGGGCGGTCGTGCGTGCGGCGCAGGAGGGCCCGCACGAGATCCGGGCGGTCCTGCGAGACCCGGCCGGCAACCCGTTCGTCGTGTACGCCCCCGTCCAGAAGTAGGAGACCATCCATGGCGAGCTCACCGTTCTCCAACTACGCCTACGCGATCCTCACCGCCAACGCCCTGCGCACGCCCGACAAGGTGGCCCTCACCTACTGCGGCACCCAGTCCTTCACCTACGACGAACTCAACCGCGAGGTCAACCGGGTCGCGCACGCGCTGGCCGCGGCGGGCGTCGGGGCGGGCACCCGGGTGGCGTCGCTGGTCAACGAGACCCTGGCCGTCGCACGGGTGTACCTCGCCCAGATGAAGATCGGCTCGGTGGTCGCGGCGCTCAACCCGTACTGGCCCGCCGAGACGCTCCAGGCGGTCGTCGAGTCGTCCGAGGCGACGGTGTTCGTCTACGACTCCTCCGTCCAGGGCCTCATCGACCAGGTCAAGCCGAACCTCACCGGCATCAAGGTCTGGATCGACGTCGCCGACCTCGACACCGCGGGCGCGTCCGACGCCGAACCGGAGTACGGCGGCCACGGCAACGACCTGCTCGCGCTGTTCTACACGTCCGGGACAACGGGGCTGCCGAAGCCCGTCATGCACACCCATTTCTCGGCGCTGTCGGTCGCGCAGATCTGGACCGACGTGGAGACCGGCGAGGACTCCGTCACCGGAACCGGCGCGATCATCTGGGGGATCGGCTTCCCCGCGCTGGTCGGGCCCACCTTCTACGCCGGCCAGAAGCTGGTGCTGGAGCAGGACTGGGGCCCGGTGAACTTCCTGACCGTGGTGCCGCGCGAGAAGGTCACCCACGTCTCGCTGATCCCGTCGTTCTTCTCGGCGCTGCTCGGCGACGACGACCACCTCGCCGCGGACCTGTCGTCGCTGCGGGCGATCATCCTGGGCGGGGAGCCGCTGCTCCCGGCCGTCCGGGACAAGATCAAGGCCCGGTTCCCCGACGCCGCGATCTACTCCTACTACGGCCAGACCGAGGCGCCCTACACGGTCTTCGGACGGCAGGACGACGGCTCCCAGCCGATCACCGCGTCCGGCCGCGCCCGGCTCGGCTGCGCCGTGAAGGTCACCGACCCGGACGGCAACCGGCTCGTCGGCGAGGTCGGCGAGATCAACCTGACCGGGCCGAACGTCACGGCCGGATACGACCGGCTGCCCGCCAAGACCGCCGAATCGCTCAAGGACGGCTGGTTCATCGGCGGCGACCTCGGCGTCCTGTCGGCGGACGGGGTGCTGTCGGTCCTCGGCCGCCGCGACGACGCGATCCTCAAGGGCGGCCAGTGGTCGCAGCCCGCCCAGGTCGAGGAGAAGGCTGTCGAGGTCGCGGGGGTCGCCGAGGCGGGCGCCGTCGGGGTGCCCGCCCACACCGAGGGCGCCGACGCCGCCGAACAGCGGATCCTGCTCGCGGTCGTCCCCCGCGCGGGCGCCGTCCTGGACGCCGAAGCGGTCA